>NZ_BAAGTF010000005.1:0-84806 GCF_054782055.1 Aliiglaciecola aliphaticivorans | reverse complement strand
CACCGCTGATCAGTTAGCATTAGTCTCGGCATGGTATTGAGTTGTTAGTTTATTTTTGGCGAAACAAATTATAACTCTTTACCATGCCGCTCAAAAACCAATCACGAAAGATCAACAGGCCCTAGCAGCTCTGTGGTTCACGTTTGCTTTTAAAGTGTCCATAGCAATGGGTCTAGGGAACGTAAATGGTGGCAGCCTAAACCAATTTATTGAGCTTTTCTATTTTTCCCTAATCAACCTGACCACGCTTGGACTTGGCCAGATTGAAGCGACTTCTCATTTGAGATTTCTTGCTGGAATAGAAGCAATGACTGGCTTTTTACTGGTGAGCTGTTCAGCCTCTGTTTTAATTAAATACATGAAACATTAATCTAGAATTCAAGGAATTAAACATGACTAAATATACTAAATTTTTCGCAATGATACTTACCTCTACCGCCTTTATGTTGGTTATGATGTACTTCAATTCATATTCAATTGAGCATGTTTTCTTTAGCGAGACTCGCTTATACATGGCTATCTACATGGGGGCGATGATGGCGGTCATCATGCTGCTATTTATGCTGCCCATGTATGAAAGCAAAATAAAAAACGTTTCAATTTTAATAGGCAGTGTCGTTATTTTTTTGTTTGGCGCTATTTTTGGTGCGATCGCAAGCTACCATTGAAGGTCGCGCGTGGATGAAAGCAATGATACCTCACCACTCTATTGCGATCTTAACCAGTGAGCGTGCAAATATTGATGATGTCCGAGTTCAAAAATTGGCCGAAGAAATTATAAACGCTCAAGAGCGCGAGATTAAGGAAATGAAATGGTTAATCTCAGATATCAATAAAAATGGCATTGTGTCCTCAGCGAATGAGGCAATTCAGCGCCCTGTCCCCGACTTTAGTAAAAAGTAACAACTATCTTTTATTATTATTTTATACCGGAGAACAAACATGAGTAAATCTGCAACGCTTTACAGAATGCATACGAAGGAGCACATTTGCCCCTATGGTTTACGTTCAAAAGACCTGTTGGAAAGAAAAGGATATAAAATCGACGATCATAAACTTAGCTCTCGTGAAGAAACAGATAAATTTAAGGAAAAACATGGGGTTGAAACAACACCTCAAACATTTATTGAGGAAAACCGTATTGGGGGATATGACGAGCTAAGGGAGTTTTTTGATATGGGGAAAGCTGGGCAGACTGGCACAACCTATACGCCGGTTATCGCTATTTTTGCGACCGCATTTCTAATGGCTTTGGGCATTGTCTTTGCTCAAGCCGGCACCATAGAGTCACTTTTGACCGTTCCAGTCATCGAAGTCTTTGTGGCGCTGAGTATGTCGATTCTTGCGATTCAAAAATTACGCGATTTATATGGCTTTACCAATTCGTTTATTACCTACGATTTACTAGCAATGCGCAGTGTGCGATACGGTTACGTTTATCCATTTGCGGAAGCGTTCGCTGGGATTGGTATGCTTGCCGGATTATCAGGCTATGTCGTTGGCCCCGTATCTCTCTTTATTGGAACCATCGGTGCCTTATCGGTATTTAAAGCTGTTTACGTAGATAAGCGCGAGTTGAAATGCGCTTGCGTCGGCGGAGACAGTAATGTTCCCCTCGGTTTTGTTTCGCTTACGGAAAACTTGTTTATGATTGGTGCTGGAATTTGGATGCTTTATCAGGCAATAGGAGCTTAAACATTGGGTGTTGCTCTAACACCTATTGATGAAGCCACAATCACTTTCCAAATTGCTCTAAAATACTTTATGCGCCCATTTGCCCGCAATGGGAAAATAGGCGCTTCCAGCGGTCAAAACTTGCCACGTTTTTAATCGTCACTCTTTGTCGAGAATGCTTTGAAAGCTTTTTCTAGCGAATCTTCAAACTTCTCTTTGTTACAACCCCCTTCTTCACTTTGTTTGGTTTCGTTGTCTGTTGGTTTAATGGCTTGATTTGGCGTGTTCGTGACTTGGAGTAAATCGGTATTTAGCATAGTGGAAACCCTTCTGTTCGCGTTGATCTCATTAAAAACTGGTGTGCCGGATAACACACACATTATCTAAAGCAAATAACAGGCCAAATTTCCATGTTAACAAATGTTTGGGGTTAACCCGAATGACAGTAAACTGCACTGAGAACGAATGCTTTCTATGTAGCTTTTCAAGGCATCGTCTACCGACGCTATGTCACGAAAACATATATCAATCGCTTTATCTACATGTGGACGAGATTGGATACTTGCAATAACCTGATCTCTATCACCACACATCATAAGCAAACGGATAGCCTCTTCCAACAGGAGCATATGGCAACCTTCCATTGCTAATACACCGTTATGTTGCATTCGGTTAACCACCTTTAAAGCTCGTTTATCACCCGTAAAAAGGTTTGATGGTTTGTTTTCTTGAGCGCCAAACGTGAGAATAAGTTCTCCTGCGTCAAGGTGAGGGGTACGAAGTTGTGCAATAACATCAAGGGCTTGCTCGTCGGAGATTGTGACAGGTTCGCTGTGAGATACAAAATAAAGAATACTTTGTATGTGCGCCGGTTCGAATCCCATTTTATTCTTACTATGATCCACAGTGCTAATATCCTGTTTTAATTAGTGCTGATTGGTGAAGTCCAACATAAAGTTGCTCGATTCGCGCTACACTATTTCTGTCTATTGCTTTGCCCGGGTGGGACACGATGGCAGCTCCAGGGTTTATGTTTCGCATTTTCACGAATGTTTTCGTCAACGAATTGGTAGTAGCCTTCTTTCATCTTTGTCCAAAAGTCATCAGAAATGTCTGCACCGTGTGCACGAATGATTGTCTCAATGCCATCTAAATTGCAGTGGGTCGCGTCATAGCCGATATGCAAAGTGTTTTTGGCTTCTTCAAATGAAACGGCATCAATACCAAAGGTCCCATCAATTTCAGCAACAATTGCTAATAAATTACCGTCGGTAATGCCGGTTAACTTCAAATGCCGTACCACTAAATTAGCCTCAGAAACGCCCACTCTGTGATCTAAATCGCTCATACTTTTCTCCTATAAATTAATTACCTACACAGTTATGTCAGTCACGTCACTAATTACTTAAAACGCTATTGGCATTAACCACTTGCTGCATTAACGATTGTAAAACTGTCATTCTTTGTTCTATTAACAACAAATGTTCATCTATCGAGTTCCCCATCACAACAATGTCGCTTGCTGATATGCCGCTTTCGATAAGAACAAGACTTCTTTGCAGGCCTTTTGTATATGTCTCTTTTAATCGTATCTTTTGTTCAGTATTAGATTCACTTTGGATCCTCTTCTCAATACTCGTTAAGTAGGTATCCATCATCTTCATATGCTCTACAATCAACGTTTGCCTCTCAGAAACGTCATTGATCCGTTGGATGCGTTGCATTAATGCATCCATGACGCGCTCGTTACTGCGTAACATCTCATCGGCACTCATGGATGTCTGAGCACTCGTAAAGGTAGCGGATAAAACGCCTGCGACAAACAATATTGAAACTAATGCTTTCTTCATTTTGTAATCCTTACACGGGGCTTGAAACGTTTGAATTGAGAAATCGTGGGAACCAACCTGGCGTGGCTTGCTTATATTGCCTATAGGTATCACCAAACTCAGTTTCGGCGTGCTGCTCTTCGCGTTTGGCCAGTCGAACATAGACAACAATGAGAATGGGAAACATGAGCAAAGTGGGTAGTGTTGGCCATTGCAGTAAAAAGCCAAACATGATCACAATGAAGGCAACATATTGGGGATGCCGACAACGTGCGTACCAACCGCTGGTCGCTAAGCTGCTCGTTTTTTGCGCGTGATGCAGGACATTCCACGAAGCAGATAAAACAAAGAATCCTAAAACGATGAGAACATTACTCAAGATGTGCAGTACATCCCAATGCGCATCGCCAGATAACCCCAACAGTGTATGCCACAAGTGACCATTTTCGTGACTTAAAAAATCTACGCCTGGGTAACTTTCGGCTAACCAACCGGACAAAAAATAGATAGTGAGCGGGAAACCATACATTTCAGTAAATAACGCCACGATAAAAGCGGAAAATACGCCTAAGCTTCGCCAGTCTGTTTTTGACTTCGGCTTGACGAAACTAAACGCAAAAAAGATAAATATTGCGGAGTTAATGATGACTAACGTCCAAAGCCCATAATCTGATTCACCGTGCATTGTCACTCTCCATTTTACGTTTTTCCTTGCGTGCCTGCTCTAACCCTTCGATATAACCTTGTCTGTATTGATCATTGTCTTCGGTTTGCTCTTTAAATGTTTGCTCGTCGTTAGCATGTGTCTCATGCCCTTTACCATGACTTCCGTGCATAAAGATATGCATCACCGGGCATAGCAGCAGGATCAAGTATGGTAAATACGGGAAAACATGTTCACCATGCTCGACAAACAAGAAATAGCTTGCCGCCGCTATAAGTCCGATGGCGGACCAACCACTGGGGGTGCGCCAAAAAGGTAATTTTTGTTTATTCACAATACACCTCGCTTTTGTGTCGTTTAAGTTTTCAGAAAACGGTAAATCACTTGATCACCAAAGTGCCAAGGTACATTTGCATCTGACAATGAAACGGATAGCGACCTGCTTTTTGGGGGGGAATAGTGACCATCACACGCTTGTTAAGCACTAATGTTTCACTGATCTCCAACTCGGGTATGAGTAGTGTTTCCGCACAGGGGGTCGCATCTTCTCTGTAGAACATCAGTTGTACAGACTCATTCGCGGGCACTGTGATATTGGCAGGTTGATACACGCCATCTTTCACGCGGACTTCGATGCTGCCGTCTCGTACTTCAGTTGACTTTGTTTGGTAAAGCCAAAACCACCAAACAATAAGCCCAATCACGACTAACCCTATCAAATTAATCCACATCATCTTTAGGTTCTCCTAATGCTCTTTAGCTTTGAATAAACGTAATCGATTCGCGTTGGTCACTACCGTTAACGACGAGAATGCCATCGCTGCACCGGCAATTACTGGGCTAAGTAGTAAGCCTAAAAATGGATAAAAAACACCTGCAGCAAATGGGATCCCCGCGACGTTATAGATAAATGCTCCGAAGAGATTCTGCTTTATGTTTCTCAGCGTTGACTTACTCACTGCAATCGCATCCGCTAACCCATGTAAGGAGCCTCGCATCAACGTGATATCTGCACTTTCTATTGCGACATCAGTGCCTGTTCCGATAGCAAATCCGACGTTGGCATGGGCTAAGGCGGGCGCATCATTGATCCCATCGCCGGTCATTCCGACGATTTCACCCTCACGTTGAAGTTCGAGCACTTTGTTTGCTTTATCTTCTGGCATCACTTCAGCAACGTAATCAACAATCCCCGCCTTTCGAGCAACGGCTTTTGCAGTCATACGATTGTCCCCCGTCAACATCACCACACGTATTCCGTTGTGCTGTAGGCGCTTGATGGCATCTATTGAGTCTGATTTTATTGGATCGGCAACAGCAATGACGGCAACTAATTTTGAATCAATCGCGAAATACATTGGGGTTTTAGCCTCTGCGGCCAGCCTCTGCGCTTTGTCAACGTAATGATGAAGTTCTATTGATTTTTCTTTCATCAATTTTTCATTGCCAAATAGCAAACGCTGAGAATTCAGTGTTGCTGCTACGCCCTTCCCTGCAATGGACTCAAAATCAGTCACCGAGTGGATCGGCACACCTTGCTCTTTCGCGGATTCAACGATCGCCATTGCGAGTGGGTGTTCGGAACCCGACTCCAGGCTTGCAGCTAACGAAAGCACGTCATCTTGATTGTGATCTGACGCAATAACAACGTCGGTAACTTTAGGCGCCCCCTCTGTTATGGTGCCGGTTTTATCTAATACCATTGTGGTAATTTTCGAAGCAGATTGCAGCGCTTCACCGTTGCGGATAAGTACGCCTGCCTCAGCCGCCTTGCCAACCCCCACCATGACCGACATCGGCGTGGCTAAACCTAATGCGCAAGGACATGCAATAATCAGTACCGTGGTTGCTGACACGATTGCGAAGGCAACCTCGGGAGCCGGACCAAAATTGAGCCACGCTAGTGCGCTCATTACGGCAATGATCATAACAACCGGCACGAAATAGGCAGAAATAACATCTGCCAATCGACCAATAGGTGGTTTTGAATTTTGTGCACGTTTTACCATGTTGATGATCTGAGCTAGCGCGGTGTCTTTTCCCACGCGTTCTGCCCGAAAGACGATAGAGCCTGATTTGTTGATGGTACCGGCCACAACCTCATCGTCTTTTCGCTTCTCAATTGGCATAGGCTCACCCGTTAGCATTGATTCATCAATACTGGTTTGGCCCTCGACGACTACACCATCTACAGAAATGCGTTCTCCGGGTCGAACCCGGATAAGATCATTGAGCAAAACATCTTCAATAGGAATATCAATATCATCGCCATCTCGAATGACACGTGCAGTCTTGGCTTGCAAGCCTATCAGCCTTTTAATGGCCTCTGAGGTTTTACCGCGTGCTTTGATCTCAAGGGCCAGGCCCAAATTAATTAGGCCGATGATCATGGCGGTTGCCTCAAAATAAACATGTCGTGCCATTTCAGGGACATACCCCGGAAAGAACACAACTGTCATCGAGTACAACCAGGCGGTTCCTGTACCCAAGGCTATCAAAGTATCCATATTGGCCGAATGATTTTTAAACGAATTCCATGCACCCACATAAAAATGACGACCAGAGAACACCATGACACCTAATGTCATGAGCCCAATAATCAACCATACAATTCGCTCCGTGGTCGTGTTGACGCTCATTTCCCCGGTTACCAAACCATAGATCATGAGCGGTACTCCAAGCGACAATGCAATGACCATATGTCGCATTAGCTTTTTATAATATGCCCAATCCGCTTGCTCTTTTTCTTCAATGGCAGCCTCATCAGAATCGGCATTTGCCAGCGTTGCGTTATACCCAGCTTCTTCTACCGCACGAACCAGTTCGCTTGGCGAGGCATTACCATTGATAAGCACTGTACGCTGTGCAAAGTTCATTTCTGCGCTGGTGACGCCTGCGACTTGTTTTAAGGCTGTTTCAATTTTAGTGACGCAACTGGCACAACTCGCCCCTTGAATATTAAGTTGTATCTCGCCTGCATCGGAAGACACCTGTCTGGTCTGCGTTTTAGTGTCAACCGCTTCGTTCGCGGTTGATGTTTTATCGCCGCCACTACAACACCCATGTGCTTTCGCACTGTCTGTTTTAGAATTCATAAACCACTCCCTATTTAAACCTTGTTATGACTTAAGCGCTGTGAAACCTTCAATTAAATGGCATATCGTATCGGCCGTTGGAGGTTGATCGGGTTTGTTTTGCCACTCTGAAGTGGCTAAGCGCATGCGCTCTCTAAGTTCATGCATGTCCTGATACCGCTGTTCAGTCTCTTCCAACCTCTTTTCAATAAGACGCCTTACCGTTGGACACGGCGCATTGGTTTGTGAAGATGTAACTAGGATCTCTTTAATATCATTGACCGAAAAACCTAGTGAGCGAGCACTTAGAATGAATCGTAGTCGCGTCACATCCGCCGGCCGATAATACTTGTATCCATTGTGGGATTTATTTGGGACCAAAAGTCCAATGCGCGTATAATAGCGTACGGTATCAACGCTAATATCTAGTGCATCTGCTATTTGTTTTACCCGCATTTTAAACCCCCTTCTTTATCAACATAGTTGTGCCGCTACAACACGCGTTCAATCCTATGTTTTACTCTCACCTTCATACGATAAACCTGTGTGCTGCTCACAGGTCAACACCTAAACCTTCAACAGATCCGTGGAAGTGGCTCATCTTCAAGTTCACTCATGAAGCGTCGCCCTCCCATTGGCGTAATAATCGACACGCGGCCCTTTAAGTCTGTATTTTTTGATATAACACCAATATATTGGGCATTTTCACCGTTTTTTATACCCCGCCAATGAGTGAGTACTTCGCTGCTAATATCGGGACTGACAATTGCAATAACGCGTCCCTCACAAGCCAAAACGAAAGGATCAAAGCCTAGAATGTCACACACGCTTGCGACCTCTGGACGCACCGGAATGTTATTTTCAATTAGCTCGATATTGAAACCCGTTTCAGTTGCCACGTCATGGAGTAACACTGATAGTCCTCCACGCGTTGGGTCTCGGACAAAACGAACGCCTTCTAAGTCTCTGATTGCATTGACTAACGGGAAAACGCTGGCACAGTCGGACTTTAATTGGCCATGCAACCCATAGTCCTCACGCGCCAGTAATACGCAAGCACCGTGATCGCCAACAGAGCCACTGACAAGTACATGATCGCCCGGCCTTATAAGACTCGTATCCCAAATTGGTGTTTCTTGGCTGTCACCCACACCCGTTGTATTGATATAAACGCCACCACCGAATCCCTTTGGAACGACTTTAGTATCTCCCGTTATTATGGACACATTGGTTTCTACAGCAGCTTGATGCATTTTATGGACAACCTCCTTGAGAGCCGTCATCGAAAAGCCTTCTTCAATAATGAATGCAGTACTGATATACCGAGGGGTCGCGCCAACGACAGCCAGATCATTCACGGTACCGTAAATACTTAATGCCCCCACATTGCCACCTGGAAATGTGTAAGGTGAGACAACGAAGCTATCGGTTGTCATACTCAGAAAGGGACCGGCGAAGGTTACCGAAGCCGCGTCGTGTAGCAGATCTAGTTCTTTATTGGCAGTATTTTTAAACACATCATTAATAAGTTTTTTGGTCAATATTCCACCATTGCCTTGCGCTAACCGAATAGTATCGGTGTCCAACGGTTCTGATGATGCTCGATTATTACGCTCTATGCCTTTCATGATGATCTCCTTGAGCAATATTCGTGAATTTGCCCGACACTTATTGCTGCATCGTTTAAAGGTAAACTGCTTGGGATAACAACAGGAATGTCTGATTGTGCAAAACGTTCAGCTAGGCCATCGCATAAAATGCGGTTTTGGAAGACGCCTCCGGCCAAACCAATATGTTTGAAATCATACTTTTTGCGACAACGCTGGGTTAACTCCCACGCAGTTTCAATGAGTGATGCGTGAAAATTTGCGGCGCGGATTTGTGCGGGTACTGTTTTATCAAATAGGTCAGGCACCATCGTTCGCCAGTCCATTAGAATGAAATCATCACTTTTCTGTATCAAGGATAACGGCACAATCTTGGATGGCGTGGATGCAACACTCTCAAGCATCATCGGTGCTTGCCCTTCATATGAGACTTCACTTTGTTCACAACAGGCAAACGCAGCTGCATCAAACAGTCTTCCCATCGAACTACTAAAATAACAATTAAGTTCGTTTTTCCATGCCTTGAAACTCAGGTGCTCTGGGTCAAAGGGGGTCAAATCGACCTCCGTGAAACTAGTCTCCCATGCAAGTGCTGCGGCGCTGCGCCAAGGCTGATATGGTACTTTATTCCCGCCTTGCAGTTTCATAGGAGCCAATGATGCAATGCGTTTCCAATTGCCCGGTGAGCCCCAAAACACTTCACCACCCCACAAATCACCATTACTGCCTATCCCTGCCCCATCCCATACAAAAACCAAACTAGGTGACGAGACTTCAGCAGATAACGCCCAGGCGGATGCGTGGGCACGATGATGTAAAATTTCACTGGACGGTAATGGGCTTTCCTTGGCCCAACGAGAACTAATATAGCCAGGATGTCGGTCACACAGAATACGCTGCGGACTGACATGATAAAGGTCTTGAAAATCACTGATACATTTTTCAAAATGTTCCTGCATTATAGGCGAATCTAGGTCGCCAATATGCGGCGTTACCACTAGTCGGTTCTTCCATGCGAACGATACCGTGTTTTTCTGATTCGCCCCCACCGCAAGAAGGGGTTCTTCCACGTCATAGGGAAGCGTTAATTCCAGGGGACTTAAGCCCCGCCCCAGACGAAACGGTATAGCGCCTGACATCACAGTTCTTAGAACGGAGTCGTCAAGTTTGTGACAGATATCGCGATTATGATGAACAAAAAAATCAGCCAACATGGAAAGCTGTTGTTGTGCAGACGACGTCGATGTGACCATAGGTTCACCGTATTCATTGCCTGAGGTTGCGATCATCGGACGATTGAATTGCTTCATGAGCATCAAATGCAAACCACTGCATGGTAACATCACCCCCAAATCACTAAGCATTGGCGCTACGTTTTCTGCAATGGGTGCATTGCGTTTTTTTGGTGCAAGCAAAATAGGTCTTATAGGGCTTGATAGGAGCGCTTTATCTTGACTGTTTACCACCACACAGTTATCGAGCCAACTCTGTCCAGGAACATCGCTTTGCGGCTCTGGAAGCATCACCGCAAAAGGCTTGTCGGGTCGATTCTTTCGTCGCCGCAGTAGATCAACCGCTTCAGTGTTTTGCGCGTCACAAATTAAGTGATACCCGCCGACACTTTGTAACGCAATGATTGCACCTTGGTTAAGGCATCCCACAACCGCAGTCACAACATCGTCATCACCTTGCGCGATCACACGACCGCCAACTGTTGAACAAAACACTTCAGGTCCGCATGCGCGACAACTGATAGGCTGTGCGTGAAAGCGCCTGTCATGCGGGGATTGATATTCTTGGTGACACGTCTCACACATAGGAAACGCAGACATACTAATATTTTTTCTGTCATAGGGCATTGCCCGCAACATCGAGAATCTTGGTCCACATTCGCTGCACGCGATGAAACTATAATCACTGCGCCGGTTAGCTGTAGACAGTAACTCGGACTGACACGCGTCACACAAATACAAGTCTTTGGGCACTGATACCGTCCCGCTTAATGTGTCATGACTGCTTTCTTCTATCGAAAATGTACCTAAGCCATTGGGTTTAATGCTTTTCTTTTCGAGCAAACACAACGATACCAGTGACGTATTATTTACTAATTCATATGAAAACTGTTCAACATCTGATTCTGAGCCTTCAATATGTATGCGCACACACCCACAATCGTTTTTGACCCATCCCACAAGGTTTTTTTCATGGGCTAAACGGTAAATCAAGGGTCTAAAGCCAACGCCTTGGATCATCCCTGTAATGATTAGCTCATACGCAATCGTTTTTGTATTATTTTGATTTGCTTCGTGCGAGCCGGAAGCCGTCATGACTTTATCTCCACTTTTTGCATATTTCCCTTCTCAATAACTTCTATTACTGAGCGCTCGCCAGCGCTATACCAGATTCTGCAAGCCCCCTCGTCGGAAACCATACAGGCTCCTTTGGGCGAAGCCGGTATACATTCCTTACCGAAAAACGGGCACCCATCAGGTGCCATTTGCCCAAGTATCACTTGCTCACAGGGCGGGGGTGTTTTTAGACCGGTTTGTATAATTCGTGAACTAGAATCGATTGGCTCATAATGGTTGGTAACGTCTAAGTGCGACAATTTTGCAGCCAATGAAAATCCAGAACGCGGTATGACACCAATTCCACGCCAATGCGCATCAACCTGAGTAAACGCTGTTTTTAAAAGAGTTTTAGCCGCTGAGTTACCATGGTGCTTGACCACTTCGGGATAGCTATTGTTCAGCGTAATGACTCTGCTAGAACAGTTTTTGATAAGTGCATGGATCGACAAAAGCAGACTTTCTGGATGAAATCCTGAAATACTGACGGGTAAATCATGATGGTCGATAACAAATTGCCATTCTTCACATCCCATAATGGTTGCGACATGGCCTGGTGCAATAAGGGCGTCAAATGTATCTTTTTGACTTCTAAGCACATGGGCAACAGCTGGCCAAGTAAGACGTCCAGACAATAAAACTTTAAGGTTATTGGGCAAATCAGCAAGCAATGCTGCTGCAACCGGTGCCATGGTGGTTTCGAAACCGACCGCAAAAAATACAACCGCCTTTTCAGGTTCACCTATCGCAATAGATACTGCTTCTTGCACAGACGAAATAGGACGAACATCTGCTCCACTATTTTTTGCTGCTATCAATGAATCACAACCATCGATAGCACAATCGATGGGCACGCGGAGCATATCACCAAAACTCACAATGACGACGTTTTCGTTGAGTGCTAAGTGAATCGCGAATGCGATATCTTCTTCTGGACAAATACAGACGGGGCAGCCTGGGCCGGGGATCAGATGAATATTGTGTTGAAATAACGTTCTAAAGCCAGCGCGCGTGATCGCGCGCTCATGACCACCACAGACATTGAGAATACGGAGCGGTTTTGTAAGCGGCGTTTTCTTGATCAGAGATAGTAACGATTCAACACTATACATACTCTTAAGCTCCCCGTTCTTGTAATGAGCGAGAGTCACGAGCATTAATGGTTTCTATAAAGTAAGCAAACCATGCCTCAAGCTGGTTACTTTGCGTTGAAGACACTTCTATAACAGGGGCGTTATTGCCCACTTTACGAAATGACTGGATCGCACGCGCCACATTGAATTCGTCGTGGAACTGCAAGTAGTCGGTCTTTGAAATCAGCATGACATCTGCGGCACGAAACATAACGGGGTACTTTTCGGGTTTATCGTCGCCTTCTGGTACCGACAACAAGATCACATTCAAGTGCTGCCCTAAATCAAAACATGCGGGACAAATTAAATTGCCAACGTTTTCAATAAACAAAACGTCTAGCTTTTCGAGGTTAAATTTCCCGAGTACCTTAAACACCATATTAGCGTCCAAATGGCACCCTTGCCCTGTCGCAATTTGCTCAGCCTGCACACCATGACGCCTAATCCTGTTAGCATCATTTTCAGTTTCGAGATCGCCCTCAATCACCGCCATGTTGTATTGAGATTTGAGCGCAGTGATGGTTTCTTCCAGCAACCGTGTTTTTCCGCTGCCTGGCGATGACATCAAATTAATCACCATCACATCATGTGCATCAAACAAAGCACAATTTGTGATCGCTTGGGTATCATTGCTACTTTTTAGATTCGCATGAACCTCAACGACGTTTGTCATTTGCTGAATAGGCTTTTCGATTTTCCTAGGTGTTTCACACCCACAATTACCGCACATATTGTCTTTCCTTTGGTTCGGTTGATATTTCGGACGGGATGAATTCAATTCGCTGTAAAACAAACTCATCGCCTTGAATGAGTTCTGTCTGCCACGAACCACAGCTAGCGCATATGATACGG
The DNA here is from genome assembly GCF_054782055.1 of Aliiglaciecola aliphaticivorans. Classification (NCBI taxonomy): domain Bacteria; kingdom Pseudomonadati; phylum Pseudomonadota; class Gammaproteobacteria; order Alteromonadales; family Alteromonadaceae; genus Aliiglaciecola; species Aliiglaciecola aliphaticivorans. The sequence continues at coordinate 71,625 of NZ_BAAGTF010000005.1, read as the reverse complement.
TTTACTACTGCACGGCTATGTTTCCCACACAATGTGCAGCGCACTTTGATAGCGCTAGTGTGAATTTGAAGCGCTGCCTGATCGCCGATAGAGTGTGTCCTACAAGTCAAAAAAGCCTGATGCAGTAAATCAGGCTCAACACCTGAAAGTGGGCCGATTTTGACGTGGACAAGACCGACACACTTATCCATATTTACGCGTTGGTAAACGGCAATTGTGTCAAGCAAGCTATAGCACAGACTCATTTCATGCATCGTAAGCAATCACCTGATCGAGCAACTCCCACGTCACTTGCGCTTCATCATACGTGATCACTTGCAGTGCATAACCCACATGCACCATTACATAGTCACCCACCTTGACACCTGATCCTTGTATTAAATGTAAACTGACCTCGCGAGAAACACCTTTGGCTTCGCATATCGCATTAAAGCCTTTTATTCCTGTGACTTTCATTGGAACAGCGAGGCACATTACTGTGGTACCCGTATTGCGTCACTTCTCACTCTCGCTCTGTACACAAAGAGCCCAACCGCCACTAACACTGTGACTGACAGGAGTGCGACTAACAGTAAGGAATGATCGCCTTGGTGGCCCGGATGCGCGTAGCTCGCTGGTGAGCCCAACACCGAGTAGAAAATTAATATTAGTGGGTTAGTAAGATGCTTTGTAATATTTTGGATGCTCATAATAGTTCCTCAACTATGACTAACGAACTTTCAGTTGCAGACGCTCTTCACCGGTTTCGTCCATCACGTGCACAGCACATGCAAGGCACGGATCGAAACTATGAAGTGTTCGCAAAATCTCTAAAGGTTGGTCAGGATCATGTAGTGTATGTTTATCTTGTAGCGCAGCTTCATAAGCGCCGGCCTGTGAATTAGGATCCCTAGGTCCTGCGTTCCATGTAGTGGGCACGACACATTGGTAGTTATCAATCTTTCCATTTTGCATGACTAACCAATGCCCTAAAGCGCCTCTGGGCGCTTCCATAACCCCGACGCCTTGACCTTTTACAGGCCAATTCGCTGGGTCAAAATATAAAGGGTTGAACGTATCGGTATCGCCTCTCGCAATATTATCAAGCAATTGGTCATACCAATCCTGTAGCTGGTTGACGATAATTTTGGTTTCAACCGCTCTGGCGAGCGTTCTGCCGAGTGTCGAGAAAAGTGCTGAGGGCGCTAAGTCCAAGATAGAAAGAGAGCGGTTGACGATGTCTTGCGCTGCAGCATCCTTTTTCGCATACATCATTAATACACGCGCTAACGGACCGACCTCCATTGCATGGCCTTTCCAACGCGGACTTTTCAACCATGAATATTCAGCACTCGTATTAAGGTGCTTATAAGGGGGCCTTGGGCCCGTATATTCAAGGTTTGTTTGCCCTTCGAAAGGATGTAAGCCACTTGTATTTCCGCCGCTATAGCGATACCAAGATGAAGAAACGAATTCTTGAATTTCAGATGGATCATCTAAGTCGACTTCATATACCTTGCTCAAGTCGCGACCCAGTATTGCGCCTCTGGGAAATAAAAATGACGCGGGATCATCCATTGAGGTCGTCGGTAGGTCCCCATAGGTTAGAAAGTTACCCAGCCCCTCGCCTCGTGTACCCCACTCTTTGTAATAACCCGCAATGGCCAAAATATCTGGGTAGTACACTTGATCGACAAATGTCTTCATTTGGGTGATGGCATCTTGTAATTGCACTAATCGTCGTGTGTTAATTCCTGTTGATGCATTCAAATTAATGGGTGACGGTACACCGCCGACGACAAAATTGGGATGAGGGTTTTTGCCACCAAATATGGTGTGAACTTTGACAACGTCACGTTGCCACGTTAGCGCATCTAGATAATGCGCTAGCGCCATTAAATTTACTTCAGGTGGCAGTTTGTAGCCCGGATGCCCCCAATATGCATTGTTAAATATTCCCAGTTGTCCCGACTCAACCAGCGTTTTAACTTTTTGTTTCATATCCTTAAAATAACCAGGAGATGAACGAGGATAATCGCTAAGTTGACCAGCAAGCGCTGCCGTTTTAGCTGGATCCGCATCTAAAGCCGATACAACATCAACCCAATCAAGGGCATGTAAGTGATAAAAATGCATCACGTGATCATGCACATACTGGGTGCCGATCATGATGTTTCTGATTAATTGTGCATTTTGTGGGATAGCCATCTCAGCTTCACTCAGTGAACCTATCACGGTGCCTGAATGACGGTGCCCTTTGCCTTTTTTACCATGTTGCAACGGCCCTTTTGGCATGGACGTCATGGCCGGATGTCCAATAGCGACTCCTAACTTGGCGTTTGTACGCCACGCTTTTCTGAGGGCATCTTCGACTGCGCGAACCGATGCCATGCCATGTACCAATGTACAAACGCCACAGATACGCTGAGCAAACGCCCACGCATCCCGAGGATCTCTGCCTTGCAGGATCAGTTCAATTCCTCGTACAGAGGTACCCGAAGAGAACGCCTGTTTGATCGTATTCCCATCCAAGTCAGCTTCTATCCTTAGATGGCCTTCGATTCGAGTGATGGGATCGACGACCAACCGATCATTATTTGATGTCTTGTCCATATGCTTTGCCTATTGTGTCTTATGAGTTTTTACCGCCGTGCTTCTGTCCACCTTTACCCGGTTTAGATTTGTATCGTTCCCATGGGAAAAGGGCTTGGTAAAAACTGCCTTTATCCCAGAAGTCGGGCTCAGAGCAGCCAAGACACGGGTGCCCAGATTCAATAGGAAAACTGGTGCCTTGATTCCACTTAACGGTTGCACACGCATTAAAAGTTTCAGGCCCCTTGCAACCCAGCTCAAACAGACACCAGCCCTTCTTAGCCCCCTCGTCATCAAACGATTTTGCAAATTTACGTTGTTCAAAAAACGGACGCCGGTAACATCGGTCGTGAATGGTTTCACCAAAAAAGGCGAGTGGTCGTTGCAGTGCATCAAGGTCAGGAAAACGCTTAAATGTCAGGTAGTGAACCAACACTGCTGTTATCGCGATAGGCAGTGGTGGGCATCCTGAAATATTGACGATTGGTTTATCAGTAATGATGTCGCTGACTGCAACAGCGCCCGTCGGATTTGGGTTAGCTTTGGGGATCCCGCCAAAAGATGCGCAGGTACCAATGGCAATAATACCTGCAGCCTCTTTGGCCGATTCACGCAACATATCAACATTACTCATTCCACTGATCGTTGAGTAACCGGGATTCCCCATCGGAACCGAACCATCGACCAACAGCAAATATTGTCCCTTGTGCGCTTCCATTGCTGCGCGTCGTGCCTCCTCTGCTTGCTCTCCAGCGGCAGCCATTATTGTATGTTGATAATCCAATGAAATGTGATCGAAGATAAGGCTTTCCAGAGTGGGGGCATGAGAGCGTAAAATCGCCTCGGTGCACCCAGTACATTCTTGAAAGGGCAACCAAATAACAGAAGGTCGTTTTGCATTCCCCAGTGCATTGGCGAGATCGGCAACCGCACTTTGAGGTAAGGCGAGCAATGATGCTGTCGTAGCGCAGAACTTAAGAAATGTGCGTCTGGATATACCTGACGCTTGTAACTGCGCATTTAATGTGGGTAGAGACATATTAATCCTCCTCAGCCGCGTCATTCGTCGATGTATCAGACATTGATTGAATGTCTGACACGATATTATTGAGCGATAACACCATATCTTCTGGTTGAGATTTTATTAGCGGTGGACAGTCACAGATATGCACATATTTGCCCATGATCTCGGCTTCCTCGTTGTAATGCGTTTCAAGCCAGACACCTGTATATCGTGATTCGATTAGCACTGTGTCACCCAGTGCCTGAATATCTGCTTTCACCTCTCCATGGCCCAGAAAAGTCTCCAACTGTGATTCTTCACTTGCACTCAATGGCAATCGCCGCAGGTCTATCGTGGTTTCTTCTTGCTGCGCAAGTAACTGGGATAAGGCATGACGAATCTGATGCAAAAGCGGGATCACATTGCCCGTAGTGTCAGCATTAGATGTTATAAAAATGAGTTCTTCGTTCATCGTGACTCCTTTTCAATCGCTGGAGTATTGGCGTGAAAATTATCGGTAGAAAGACACGCACACGCGATATCCATGATGGAAGAGAGCGCGACACTGACTTTTGGACTTAAGGACGTCCCCCACTCGATTGTTTCAGGCTCTACGCCAATTAACGTCACTTCAGTCGGTTTTGAGAACAATGTTTGGCTGGTTAATAAGGTATCGCGTAACGTAATTTGGTGAACAGAGTGCGCCGTTGCCTGTTCAAATTGCTGCGCGATTTCATCATCTTTGAAGACTTTAACCGTGCCAGCTGGACATCGCATATAGGCGGCATCTATGACAATGGTATGATCTGAATTTGACACCCATTCTAATAATTCGTAGCTCAGTGTCCCAGCATCAATGCACGACACATTTGAATAGTCTTCAAACATGGGCTGTAAGGCTTGGATAGCATGTATACCAACGCCATCATCACGCTGTAAAATGTTTCCAACCCCAATTATGGTATATTGTTTAACCTTATTTGCGACGCGAACTGCTGGCGAACATGTTTTTGCGGATTGCATTAGCCTCTGTCCTCTATTAACTGTGCGGTGCTGGTATCGACCAGCCAATCACAAAGGATAAGGAAACAACAATCGCGCAAAGACCAAGCAATTGAAGCGATTTGAAGCGTTGTTCTTTGGGGCGCAGTAGTACTAGCTTGAATGCGATGAGTGTTTGTATAAGGTAATACAGTGCAAATCCCTTTGACGCGAGATTAATGATTTCAAATACGTTGGATGACCAAACTAATATGCCTGCAATCGCGATGACAAGAACATAATAAAACTGAGGAGATATAGGTAAATGGAAGAGTTCTTTTAGCAAACCACCGCCACCGATGGTATCGGCTAATGCGGCACTTAACTGGCTTGCCGTCGCGGCCACAAGTAATAATATCGGCAATACCCAAATGGCTTGACCCAGGGTATAACTAATGGTTGTTTCATTCAGTTCGGTTATCGGAAAATCGAGAAAAATGGGACAGGTTAAACCAATAAAAACAACGTAAAGGAAAATGGCAATCCACTGGGCATATCGTCCCGCTTTAATACGCTGCTCTGCATTATAGCTATTGCCCATAAAACGCGTGGTTTCGAACCCTTGTGTCACCATAAGCATACCGGCAAGCATGCTAAGGGTTTCAAAATGGCTGAGGGATTGTATCGCCTCATGTTTAAACCACGCACTTTTTACTTGTATATCGTAAGTTGCTAGTGCTGTTAGTACACCAATAATAATCGCCAACTTAATTGTGACTGCGAATAACTCGATGGTTTCTAATCCTCTTGCACCGCGAAGCCAAGCGACCAACATAATGATGACAAGCAGCCCACTGGTAAACAATTTGATGAGCGTTGTATCGTCAATAGCCAAGCGGTCAAAGACAAACGCGGCAAACAAGCTAATGTAAAACGCCACAGAAATTGCGTATGCAGCACCGAGGGCCCATTGACTGGCTTTCTCAAGCGTTGCGATACTGCCTTGTGGATTGCGAGCAAGCTCAGGCTCTGCATGACGTATATTGAAGCGAATGACTGAACCCAACAAATATGCCAGAGTCGACAATAAAATAATGCCCAGTAGCGCCCATTTACCCATTACCGAATGCAACAGTGGTGCAATGATCAAAAAGCCACTGCCAATTATTGAAGCCAGCGGTGTTACTGTCGCTCGCCATTGGACAGATTGTCGTAGGCGAGGCAGAAACAATACTATTGCTACCAACAGTGAGGTTGCCAGCGCAATGGAATTTGTGATCACAGTTTCTCCCCCTTAATGATGCTTGTACCAGCCGGCACGCTTAATATCGTTCCAGGAAGTCGATTGATGACAGGCATAACACGCCTCCACTTTGGCTTTTGGCTCGCCAGCGACTTTGGCGGAAATCATTTTAAAATGTTGCATGTAGTGACTGGGCGGCGCTTCATGACATTGATTGCAATCACGAGATTGACTCGAGGGGTGAATAAACGTCGGCAGTGACCACTTGTCTGTACTGTGGCATTGCACGCAATCCTCTCCGAACAACGTAAAGTGGCGATCATCGTTGCTGTGGCACTGTGAACAATTCAATAATGCTTCTTTATCACTGACGTCGGGATGCACAAATAGGGGATCAGCCGTTTGCTTATTCGCTAGAACATTTTCTAAAAAAGCCATCGTGGCTGCGCCTTCGTCAAACGGCACGTTTGGGTTGGGGAGCATATTGAACCCAATATCGACCAATGCAATATGGTTCATCAGTGAAATCTTAGCATCCTCACCTTGATGCTCAGTATGACAACTAGCACATTCTGTTATGTCGGCGTGAAACGCAGTAGGTTGACGCGCGACGATATGCGTATCATTTGCATGACAGGCCACACACTTGTCGCGCTCAACGCCTTCTACTGGCGTGTGACAACTCAAGCAGTCATCCGCCAAAAACGCATGCGCTTTGCTCAGTGAACCAGGCTCTACCATTTGTTCCCATGGAATTTTTGAAAGATCCTCTGGTGTGTGAAAAAAATGGCTAACACCAAAGCCCGCTGCGACTAAGCCCAGAATGACTATTATCCACTTGATCATAACCAGCGTAGTCCAAAGTAAACTTCACTGAAAATGTGAAAGAACAATACGCCATAGAGCGTTATCGAAATCACGATATGAAATTTCAACCAACGAGCAAACCAAGTTTTCGCAGTGTCGTGAATCAGAATGCTGTATTCAACATCAGAAATTGCATCGATAATAGATAGAACCTTACTCTCTTGTCGAAACAGCTTACTTTGCGCTGAAGTAGGTACACTTAAAGCAATGTATGGAATGTGTCTCGCTGATGTTTGGGCGAAAGTCGAATATCTTACGTCGCAGACCGCGTCTTTTAGCGATTGTTTGGCGCTTGAAAGTGCACCTTGGAGTTCGGTCACTTGACGCTTTTTCTCTTTCACATTTGAGGAAATAAGTCCTAGTACATACCGACCAACAAACCCACTGATCACAACGACCATCATAAAGATGATGATGGAGACTCCAGTAGCACTATCAAAACGATGGGCGCTATGGATGAGTGCAAGAATAGGTCCCAATACTCCAGCATAAATATGAATCCGCAGTAGCGTAGGCATGGCTATTTGCTTGGTCACGACTTTCTTAAGTGCTTTGTTGCGTTTAATGATCATGTAAAGCAACGGAATAAACATCAATACCAGCGCAGTCAAACCAACGATAAATCCAGCAAAGCTGCCAGGGAATGCTGGGTCACGGTGCCACACAAACCCTAGCCAAAGTAAGATCATTAAGACCACCAAGCTGCCTACAATGGTTCGCTCTTGACTATTCACTATGCTTCCACCTCCACATCAGTTTTAGGGATGGCTTGACAGGCTAAAATATAACCACTGACCCTATCTTCTGGCTCCAACCCATCATCAACCTCCATATCAACATCGCCGCGCAGTAATTTCACTTTGCAACTGCCGCAAGAGCCTGCCCGGCACGAATTCTCAATATCAACATCAAGTCCATCAGCAACGTCCAATACGGTTTCATCTGTGCCGGCTTGTGCCTGTGCATTTGATAAACTAAATCGCACTTGGCGCGTATTGTTTACAGGCGTGTTTGGGGCGACCTCCGTTTTAGTGGCCGTTTTCTTCGGACTCGCACCACCGAAAGCTTCTGTTTTAATATTCGCTTCAGGCATACCCAATTCAGATAAAATATCCTTGGTTGCATCCATCATTGCCGGCGGCCCACAAATGTGTGCTGTTTTTAATGCTATGTCCGGCACGAATTCATTTATCAATGCCGATGAAAAACGCCCCTGAGGTCCCATCCAAGATGTGCCATCCGCCTGTGTCATACTGACGAGTACTTTCAACCTTGGGTGACGTGCTTGTAGATATTTTAATTCCTGTTCAAAAATAAAATCGTTAGACGTTCGCGTACAAAACAGAAAATGAATGTCACCGTCCCAGCACGTCGTGGTTAAATAACGTACCGCGCTCATCATGGGCGTGATCCCAACCCCCCCTGAAATCAATACAACGCTACTTGCATCTTGACCATTGAAGTAAAACTTGCCGCCAGGCGCTTTAATTGAAAGCGTATCTCCCACATTTACGACGTCATGCATATGACGAGAAACAACACCGAATTCCTCGCGTTTGATGGTGACTTCAAAGTAATACTGCTCAGTGGGTGATGATGCGATGGTGTAAGACCGCTTCACCGGTTTTTCAACACCATCAATCGTGAGCGTAAAAGTCACAAATTGTCCAGGTTCAAAACTAAATGGGATGACTTGACCATCGGCGCTGGCAAGTCGAAACGTTTTAACATCATGGGTCTCATGAAAAATACCGGTGACTTGCATACTGCCACTATAGACACCTTTACGCGGTGACATAGTCGTAGAAGGTAATACATGCGCTGTAGCGGGTATTAAAACAGCGTCAGTCCCTACAGGTGCGTTAGTAGGTATCTCGTTAGGTGATGTTTGCTTAGTGGGCGCAGAAGCGCTTGCGGTCTCAGTGGACCTAAGCTCTTCTAGCAATGCGGCAGCTCTGCGCATTTTAAATCCATAAACATACACCATGACGACAGTGAAGATCAGCAGAACAAGCATCACTGCAGTATGAAACGGCGTCATGCCAAATAGTGTTGAGGAATCATTCACTGGTGAACTGGGTAGCAAATTCATTTGCGATTTAAACCAGGTTAATGCCACTCTTCTGGGATCTTGCCCATCTTGTATTGCCCGTTTTGCCGCAAGACCACTATCAAAATGCGCGATCCCTTCTTTAACGGTCTCAACAGCTACTTGCATTTGGGTATAGTCATCAACGGCTGCGGCACGGGCGAGCGATTCAAACCCGGTAGTCAGTTGTTCACTTCCTTGTTGCATACGCGCCGACGCTTTGCCTAAGATACTATCTCTTTGTTCCGGCGTGGTTGATTGCATCCGCATTAAAGTTGGATAGAGATCTTTAGGTTTAGGCGCTCCCATTTTCTCCATCATTTTATCCATGCCTTTTGCCATACCTGGCCCCATCATTGCGTTGGCATTGCCCGGCTGACCTTTAACTTGGTTGGCTAAAGCTGGAGAATCTGTGCTTGCCGCAACAATCGGCCCATTCGCTGCCTCAGGATGATGACTGGCATGCTCACTATCCTCAGTCTGTTGCTGTGCGTGCGCATTTATAATCACGAAAAAAAGAACGACGTTTAGAATGACACAATAGCGGTGAATGATTGATGCGCGTTTACTCCCCCTAGTCATGACGCATCCTTTTGTTCAGCCGCCCATAGCGCGTTTATTTTCGCAATCTGCGGGGGTGTTAATACTGAGACGGCTTTCCCCACCGAAGCAATAAACTGTAGGCGTAGGGTGCTGTTTATGGCCTCTATTTCACTAATAGTGTCTTTAATATTGTCGTATTGAGGCAATCCTTGGGCTGTCAATTCCCACAATAATGCCTCTAATGCACTACGCTGCTGCGCAAGGCTTTTTTGGGAAGACTCCCACTCAGATTGAATCGATAACAACGTTTGATACTGCGTATCTGTTAGTTCTAATGTTGTTGTGTGGTTTAAGAAAAAGGCTTGTTCACCAAGGTGGTAAATATGAGGTGCACTACTCGCACCTGGCAAGCTTATCGTTGATGAAGGTTTGGATATCTCCGGTGTATTTTGTTCAGGAGGCATACCCATCATCGAACTATTTTTCATCATCATCTTACACATCATCCCCATGCAAGACTTTCCGTTCATTGTCATCTTCTTTTTCCCTTTTCCCATGCCCATCTTCATCTTGCTCGTCGCTTTGGGGGGCGTAGATGATTCGTTGAGTTGAGGGCTGGCATCGCTTTGTTTAACGCCGATATTGCTTTTTGATCGCGCTGCCAGTGAGTTGTCTAATGAGCGCAAAGCTGATTGGATCTTTGCAAAGTCAGCCGGTGCTAACTCGGGCGCAGTGTCTGAAGACTGTGTTTCTTGAGATTTTTCTTTCGAACTAGTTTGTTGTGTTATCGCTGAACACGCGGTTGTGAATAAAACACTAGATAATACCAGACTCACAATAGCCGCTAAACGGTAGGTTTGGTGACACTCTCTAATCTTCACAACGGCATGCTCCTATTCAAAAATATCGATTAAAACCCACGATCAAACTCAACCATGTCATAACGTGCAAGTTCGCCATCAAGTACAGTAGCCTCTGCAAAATGCTCATCCTTCGTCTTACCTAATCGAATTTTGCCCACGAATTCGCGCGAGTAGCCGTCTTCCCCTTCAGAAATTGCTGTCGCATCAAAAACGGTGCGATAAACATTAAAGACTTGATGTTCTTTGAGACCATCGGTGTCAGAGACACACACCACTACTTGTTTATCATCGACGGTAACAACCTGCCCACTCATGATGTAGTCATGGTATATCTGGCTTGCACAGCCCCCTAGTAGCCCAACAGACAAGATTGCAATTGATAAAAGCTTGATTAATTTGTTCATGTAAAACTCCCGCGATTATTAAAAGAAAAGAGGCAGTCGCTTTTCCTGCCTCATAACGCATTGATTAGTTCTTTTTATGCTTGTGTATTGGCTTCGCTTTTTCAGCCGTATGTCCCATCATTTGCCCCATCATGTCTTCCATCATGGCCATACGCTGTTCCATCATTTTCATTTTGTCATCAGTCGACATATCACTGTGTTTATGCTTCATGCCCATGCCGCCTTTCATTCCTTTTCCATCTTTCATTCCCATCGAATCTTTGCCTTCCATCATGCCCATCATGTCTTGCATCTTTTGGGCATGCTCATGCAACATGGCTTCGCGCTTTTCAGGATCAGATTCACTTTTTACTGCATCTAAAACTGCTTGCATTTCTTCCATATGTGTTTGCATTTTCTTCATCATCTGACTGTCCATCATCGGCATGTCAGATTTATCAGTGTGTTGATGCGCGTAAGAAGTCGCAATTGGCGCAGCGACAAGGGCGCTGGCCAGTAATAATGACGTTAATGTTTTCATAATTTTTCCTTTAGTTGTGCTCACATGAGCGGTTTAGGTTTGAAATAGACGACTTGTCACCTTAATCCTATGTCTTAGACTCAGGTCAAGGTGCTATTTAGGCGATAAAAATTCGGCCAAAACCTCAAGCTCTTCATCTGTTATAGGCATTTGTGGCATTGCAGAAGAAGCGTTATTAAATTGAGGCTCTTTGACCTTTCGTAAAAAGAAGGCTTTGCCTCTATCGCTGATAACATTGTCTAACGATGGGCCAAGTGTTCCGCCCGCACCTTGCACCTGATGGCAGCCTTGGCAGCCATAGCGAGTGAGGACTTCTCGTGGATCCACCGCAATAGTGACAGGCTCAATGACTTTTACAGCCTTTGCAGGTGTCGCTGCAATTTCCATAAAGTTAAGAATCGCTTGGACCTCTGTTCCGGTTAAGTGGGCCTTTTCTCGCATATGAGGCATAATGACTTTCCATTCACTCATGGAAAACTCTTGTATTGGACGGCTGTTATGGCATCGCGCACAATTATTATTTATCAATTCGGCGCCTGACAGGGGCTCGCTACTGTCCACGTGAAGCGATGCAAATAAAGAAGCAAACAACACAAATATGTTAATGGTAGATTGATTTTTCATAATTAGTCCTCCTAGAAGCCATAACTGAATTGCACGGCGAAACGTTTGTCGTCAGGGCCATCAGCAACGTCTGTATCTTCGTAACCCACTTTGATGACTGAACGCGGATCCAACCAGTAATTAATGCCGACCATCCATCGCTCTGCTTCTTCTACTTTTTTGGTTTGCGCATGTTCAATAACAATTTCGGTACTCCCTAGCTCTTCGAATAGATGACCAACAAAAAATGTTCCTTGTAAAAACCACCCATTGCGAGAAAACGAATCAATTACATCCTCATGATCTCGCTCTACAAACGCGTCGGTTTCTGTGCGAATGTACTCGCCTCGCAAAATAGCGTGTGTACTGATCAAATTGATGTCGACACCATTAGCCCTAATATCCAGCTGTCCATCTTCATCATAAGCGCCCTGATAGTAAGACGTGCCTATTTCAATTGACGGGAGAAAAGCTACGGCGATTCGGCCGCCAAACGCCTTATTACTGTTGTTGTCTGAACTCGTCGCCTCAAACTCGACTTCAGGGAAGGCTTCGCCATGTTCATCCTCATCCACATCTGGATCGAGTGTGGTCGTAGGCGAAAACAAGCGAGCAAACGCAATATCATGGTCGTCTTCCACTACTTCTTCTTCGTCATGTTCTGCTTCTGAACGAGGTCCATTTGTCATAAAGACATCGAAAAACACCTTTGCGGATCCTACTTGGTAAACTTGCTGTGCTGCCACACCGACATCACTTAAAATAGGCAACATGGGATCCATTGCTTGGCTAGAGCCGTGGGCACCATATATGCCAGGCGTCCAGATGCTGCGATTGATCCAACTGGGATGCCAGTTGGCACTAAATTGTCCAAACGGCAGTAAAAATTTGCCTGCTGTAATGGTCGTGTTGTCGTTTAAGAAGTAATGGATATCTGCATATTCAAGCTCAGTTTCTGTTTCCCCATCTTCATTTAAGCCAACTTCAAGTTCAGCTTCCACGTGCATCTTGTCATTTAAACTAAATAAAAATATCGGAACAAAGCGCGCTGAAAACGCATCGGTGCCCGCAACATCGGCGCTTTCATATTTCACATCGCCGTAGCCAACGAAAACGAATCGGTCGCTTGATTCAGCCGCATGTAAAGGTTGCTGTATAGCAAGCCCGGCCGACAGCATGGTTACAAGTCGTATTGTATTTATCATTCGCATAACATTTCCCAGTGTGTACTGTGTTCATTACTTACTAAAGTTGATGGCAACAAAAGCGCCGCCAGCTCTTCTTTTATTCAAGCCTGAAATAGAAATGTTATCGGTGGAGGAATATCTGGTGGAATTGAGCGTGTTAACGTAACAAAGACCTCGATGAAATTATCAGTTCCCATAGTTACGGGCATAAGCCAGGCGGATAAAGGGACAATAGCTAACGACATATTCGAGTTGGTATTATCGGAGTAAAAGCAATGCGGGCAATAACACGATTGCGCAGATTCTTCACTAGAATGTACTGTGGTGTCATCAGCATCGACACTCTGTGTATAAACGTGCGTATGAATTCCGACATCTTCAAATGCATGCACACTGACTGATACAGAATTGATCAGTAATATGGCAATGCAGAATAGTGCTATCGTAATTTTTTGCACCCGATTTATCCTTTGCTTTTGATGAAATCCATCCTATAAATCACACGATAAATATAATTGATTTAGATCAATCCTTCACAACAATCGGATTACAGTATCATTACATTTCCGTAATCAAATCATTGACTTATTTATCCTTGGTTCAAAATTATCTATGCTCATGCTGCATCAACAGGTCTCCTCATAGCCATTTTGCAGCGGCATATGCTGAATACCAGATGCAATTTTTAATTGGGTGAGCGGATAATAAGAAATGACGAAACACAAAATTGCGGTAATTACCGGTGCAGGATCAGGGATTGGATTAGCATTGACTAATGAATTCTTATCAAGGGATCCAAATATGGTTGTTGTTGCACTGTGTCGTGATAGCTCAGAACTAGGAGCGCTCAATGAAAAATTTGAACCCCGGCTCGTCATAGAACACGTTGATTTTAATCACGAAGCGGCAACGATTGAAATTCAACAAACGCTTAGCCAATACGAACAGATTGATTACTTAGTGCATTGTGCTGGTATTGTCACACCGCTTAAACCTATTCAATCAATAGGCTACAAAGAATGGTGCACGGCACAAAGAATCAACTGCGATATCCCCTTTTTGATAACACAACTGTGCCTGGACAAGTTTAAACATAGCCGCGTACTGTATTTGACAAGCGAGCAACCCGTTAGTGCAGTGAAAGGCGCATCAGCCTACTGTGTGAGTAAAACGGCTTTAAATATGGTGTGTAGTTGTTTTAGACAAGAAGTTAATGAAGATGTAGCTGTTTTTGCCACCGCAGCTCCCGGAAATGTTGATACAGGGATGCAAAAAAAAATCCGGCAAGTGCCAAGCGATGTACTACCGATGTCGGCCTTTTTAAGAGGCTTACATGAAGAGAACAAGCTACTGCCGCCCCGCCTTGTTGCTGAATACCTTTGGCAATTGTTAAATCGTATTGACCCAAAGACATTTAGCCGAACAAATTGGGATTTATTGCAAAGCATTGACGAAGAGCCGCTTAAACCAATTGATACCAATAACAATATTTCAACGAAGCCAACTGAATCTGACTTACTGTCGTTGCGTAACAAGTTAAGCGGCAGTGTCTGGGAAGTTGGAAGTACAGGCTATTCGGCGCGGCGTCATGTTTTTAATCAAGCCATTTCACATTTTCCATTTGCGATAGTCGTGCCTGAGTCAGACGTCGATATTATTAATACAATTGACTATGCCAATCGCCTTAATTTACAAATATCAGTTAAAGGCGGCGGCCATGGGGTAACGGGCGCGGCCGTTATAGACGGTGGCATTGTCCTTGATATGTCCGCCTTTCAAAGTATAGAACTTTGCGCAGTTGGCCAGTCAGTAAGAGTGGGCGCGGGTGTGAAAAATCATAATTTGGATCTGTTCTTATCGAAATATAAGAAAGTGATCCCATTAGGCACCTGCCCGGATGTCGGTGTTGTAGGAGCAACGTTAGGCGGCGGGATCGGTTTTTTGTCACGCAAACATGGGTTAAGTTGCGACAATGTCTTGGCGTTTAATCTGATCACAGCAGATGGTCAGCAAAGAGTTATAAACACTTTGGAACACTCTGATCTTTCTTGGGCACTTCGCGGCAGTGGCGGCTCTCAATTTGGCGTTATCACCCACATAACATTTAGGCTGCACCCGGCTCCAGCTTATGTTCAAGGAGGTATCATTGAATGGCCAATTCAAAAGGCAAAGCCTATTTTAAAGCAATACAGCGATGCAGTACTGCAGGGGCCGAGAACGCAATTCTTATATGCATACATCGCTCGTTCAGCGTTACAAAATGCAAAAATATCTATTATGGGGTTTAGTGAAGACCCTGACTCCAACCTAAATAACATTGCAAAATGGGAAACGGATGCCGATATCTCTGTCACGCATAAACAATACATAGAATGCCAGTCGAATGAATATGAACAAGGGCACGCACTTTATTGGCGCAATGGGATCATTGAAGGTGAACTTACAGATCAGTTTATTGATGCGCTTTTGCAATGCTATCAGTCTTGCCCAGACAACGCAGCGGGCATTATGCTCGATCCGTTATGTGGCGCGATCCAGGATATTGAGACCCATGAAACCGCATTTATTCATCGCGATGCCTCATTTGTATGTAGCATCACCGGTGTGACTCTGCCCGATCAAGACAATACCAAGGTGATAGACTGGGTTAATCAAACCTATGAGCGATTATCCCCCTTTTTTAATGGCCATGCCTACCAAAATTATGACATGGGTAACGACTGTCCATTGACCAGTTATTTCGGTCAGCATGTAGAGCGTTTGATTTCTTTAAAAAAGAAATACGACCCTCAACTTAGGTTTGCAGGCTCTTTGCAGCGGGATTTACAATAAACCCTCAGTTGCAGTAATTAGGATATATACAGTGTTTAAATGGATGTTAGTTTTTACTCTACTCCTTCCCACCATTTGCTTTGCCGATACCGATGACTATGTTCACGCAGACTTCTATCGCGGATTAGTTGGCTTTAAAAAACAGGTTGATGAAATTAATCGAGATTTTCGACTATTGGAAAATGCTACGCTTTCTAATGCATAAGTTAATCGTCGACTTGCGCGTATTGAACAAGATATTGATGCGGTGAGAACGTTATATAATGAAGCGACACGCAATTTGGCCAACACAGTATTAACATTAACAGCCAACCTAGTTGCCGTTATTTCTGCGGTTATTGCTTGGATGAACCCACACTATTACTGATATACAAGTGCTAGAAACGCCGAGACTACTTGTAAAACAAACAACGCTCTACTTTTGTCAAAGGTCCCTTATTATCATTGTCTCATCTTCAACTTAGACTCACATAACCGAATGCGAAAGCCAATACACGCTGCCTAATGTTACAAAAAACAGAGGTTGATGTAACACATACACAGCAAGACTGTGACGTCCTAAAAACGTGATTTTAGTTGATAATTTCAGTGAAGCACAGGGATCTATACCCTTAATAAACATATGGCCAACGCCAATGCCCAGCAATACAACGCCAACCCAAGGAAATAGTGCAACATAATCGTTGGGTGATGACGGCAGCCCCAATTCCCATAAGTTAAACGGCCATTTACTTGTAACCACATTCGTTAAGAACAGTGTAATAATCCCTATCCCAATAAAACAAGCCATGACTGGATAACGTGCGAAGGGAAGGCATAGTACACTGGCCACAGCGATAAAGTGTAAAACACCAAAAAATATCCAATTACTATTGAAAAACCAATAAGTAAATAGTGATATAACGCATGCCCATACCACTATCCACATTATTCGCTTCGCAAAGGATTTCAAATCCACGCGTTGGTGATGAGCGATCACCAATGATGCACCCACACTTAAGAAAAAGAGTGATAAAATGACATACCGAAATTGTTTCCAGCCAGGACCATTTGGCACACTCCAATCTACCCAGCCAAAGAACCGCAAGTCATACGCGAAGTGAAAGATCACCATTAATACAATGGCGACCGTGCGCATGATGTCTAGGGTAACGTTGCGAATGATGGGCATACTGACGTCGCTTAATGATGCTTGTGGGGCTTTTTATCGCGGGTAGACGAATGTGAATGTATGACTTTCCATCCATTACTCGTTCGTTTAAACAAGTACGTTTGGTAGCCCTTTTTGTCAAATGTTGAGCCAGTTTTTCTTACTTCACCAGACACATTTACGGTCGTAATCGCCCATGCCATATCATCATCAATTGTAATATCCATATCCAATATATCGATGGTGAGGCGTTTGAGTACTTCTTTTTCTGGCTCCACATGATTTTCGACGAGATCACTTAATCCTGTGTTTTGGCCGCCTGATTCAATGTATCGAGCACCTTTATGGTCGAGATAGTGTTCATAAAAAGGCCGTCCTTGGCCCGACTCCCAACCGTTTTCAATAGCAATGATAATTTCTTCAATCGTCGTTTTGTCTTCATCTGCCTGTGATGCAAAGACGCCCAGTGTAGTTGTGCTTAACATCAGGAAGAGTGAGATTCGTATAAGTAACGTCATTTAAAGTTTTCCTATAAATTAAAGTGTTAATGGGACCAATGGATATGACTTATTTTCCAATGACCATTGATAAGGTTAAGTACCAGTGTTTCATTTCCTTGCTTATCAATTTGTTTACCTTTGTATGTGCCAAGGGTGTGGCTTCTGGCAATTGAGACCGCCGTATCCCCATAAACGCGAACATGATGTTCAATTGTTGTGGTTTTGACAGCCGCAGAAAATCGCATATCAGCGTGTAAATGATGTTGCCGATATTCTTCGGCACTGCGTTCTATTCGCGATCCCTCTAAAATAATGACTTCGGATGTCAATGCACTCATGACGTCATCCGCTTGGCCATTAGATAATGCTTCGTGATAAGCGAGCACACTGCGACCCGCTGCAGTATCCAAACCACTGAAGTGAGTTGCAGAGCGCTCTATTGATTTGGGTGGCTCATGGGCAAACGTACTAAATGAAAGCAGCGCAATAGATAAAACAGTCGTTAAAACGTAATTAATTTTCATATAAATCCAAAGTTAAGATTGAGGACCAAGAACAGTAGTCAAAGCAGCGGTGATCAGAAAAATGCATAGTCCAATGAGCATTTCAATTTGAATCGAACGGCGCATGTCTATCGCTGCGTTACTGTGCGTTAAAAGCTTGGGAGTTAATTTTAATTTATGCCATGCGGCAAGCAGCAGGATCGCATTGACAAAGCCCAGCTTTAACAGCAGGCTTTGTCCATAGTTTTGATTGAATAAATTACCTACAGAACCAACTAGCTCCCATGCTAGCAGAGTGCCGGCAAGGATCAGCAGGCTCACCAGTCCTATAGCAAGATGACCAAATTGCCGCATCAGAGTGTAAAGCGGTGTAGGCGATAGGTGTAGGCATGCTGCTGACAACGGCCAAAGAGCGCCCATCCAGCTTAGCGCGATGATCACATGCACAGCTAATGCATAACCATATGAACGTTCCAGTTGCACGGTATGCCCGGAAAGCATGAATACATATCCAACACTCCCCCACAGAATTATTGCACCAAGAAGAGTCACGGTAAATTCAGGCGTTTTTTTGCGAGCGAGTTGCCAATAAAACGATCCACAAAAAGCAATGCCGACGATGAATATGCACAGCCGACTTATTGCAATAGTCCCTAAAGTAGATTGTGCAACCATACGTTGCATGACCGCATCAAACATGCCTGTGAAACCCGTTTGAGACAGCGACCCCACTTGGAAAAAGAAATCCAACGTAGTCGCGAAAACACCAACTAAAGCAAACATAGCCATATACTTAATAATATGAGCTTGCAGAAGCAGACGAGCTTGAGATTGTTTTTCCAGGCTAAATGGCACTAAAAGAAGGATAAGAAATCCGCCCAAAAGCGCCGACAGTCCTATATAGACAGTAAGCTTGGTGGATAGGATCAATACTTCCCAAATTGCCATTTTAATCTTCCTCTTTAATGGTCTTTGTGTTGACTATGGGCTTTTTTGTCATCTTGCATGGACTTGCTTCCGTGAACCATGAAGTCAAATGAACCGTCCATTTTGTGCCCATCCTCACCAAGTAACATCCACTGTGCGGTATAGTTACCCGGCGATAACGTCGGTAAGTCGTAATTAAAGAAAGTGCTAGACTCCATCGATGGAGAAAAATTAAAGTCGACAGGCTCGCCGTTTTGAGAATTTAACGTCAATTTGGCCAAACGAACTGGCTCAGTAAAAACAACGGACAATTGTGGAGGCGATGACATTAACATCGCATTGTTTTTTGGCATGGACGTTTTCAACGATGTGTGAGCATAACTGCTTGTGCTCAAGAAAAGAGCGGTCAGTAAGAACATTGACAATAGTGTTTTCATAAATAAACCTCGGTAGTTTTAAGTAGTAGTAAATGGTGAAAATGAATCGATTTGTATAGCATTTTCATTGACGGAGTAGCGTAATAGTAATTGGGTTACATCGTTCATCATTGCCGGAGGACCGCAGAGGAAAAACAAACACCGATGGAGGCCACGGTGCGCAGACACAAATGCATTCAACGGCGTTTGTACGCGGCCCACCTGTCCATACCAAACAGAAGACGCGTTAGACACGATAGGTTGATAGGAGAAATTGGAATGCTGTGTTTCAATCGCTTTTAACCAGCCATGATTTGCCAATTCAACAGGGTGTTTGGCGCCATAAAAGAGGGTTATATGCAGTGTCGAATGCAAGCCAAATATTAGTTCATCGATTAGAGCTTTTAGAGGTGCTATACCCGAGCCCCCACCGATCAACACAATTTCTCGTACACCAAGGTCATCAGGTAAGTCAAATCCCCCTCGAGGCGCAACTATATCAACCACCGTGCCGATGCTTAAATTACCAAGGTGAAAAGAACCGATGCCAGGTCTTTGGTTGTTAGATTGTGCCGGTTGCATTTTTATATTGAATGTAAGCACGCCACTACCATCATTTCGGTTTGCAACTGAATAATGCCTGACAGTGTTTGGATGGGAAAATGTAGCTGATTCAAAACGCGGCCAATAAGGCTGATAGCGTCTCGGTAAGTCTTTCGGAAACGCTAAAGATTGACCTTCTTTAATCTTGAATTGAACAAAACTGCCAGGCTTAAAATCCAGTGGAACACTGCCTTGATATTTAAATCTTAATTCTTTGATAAAGGGTGTAATGAATGTGTTTGAGAGCAACTCGCATGATACTATTTTGGGGTTTGGAGACTCTACAAGCTGAACGTTGCCTTTCAAATCAGTGTTTTGCTGACAAGCTAAACGATAACCGGACAACAACCTATCTTGAGATAAGCGGTATCGTTCTGCAACTGAAATGGCAGCCGATGGATCAAGACGCACAATACATTGGCCGCATGTTCCCCCTCCCCCACATACTGACTCAATAGAAAGGGCGTTGTGCTGTAGACAATCCAGAAGTGATTCATTGTCGTTAGCAACGACGTTTTGGAGGTAACCTTGCTGATCTCGTACCACTAAGTCTTGCTTTCTATACCACCACCCAATGAATACTTGCTTATTTTTAACGAGGCTAACCAGCCACGTAATTCCTGAAATACTCAACAGCACAGTCAGTAACGCGAGAGCCTTGATCCACCAGTGATTAAATGAGCCGGTGTTCTGATAATCCATAAAGTGCAATAGCATCAACAAGTTTGTCCATTCCCTGTTGCTATCGACGACGCCGGCTAATTCCCCTGTCGATGCTCGGACATAAATGTGTGTCGTTTCTCTGTCTGATAAACGTACATGCCAAACCGATTGTTGCTCTTTGGGTAGATGCTCTATCGGCGGATCAACACGGCGCAAATCTTGAATAGGCGAAGTTAGCCGGAACTGATTGTTGACCAGATCACGGATATCGTTCGCTGTTAGTTCTATTTTATTTCCCTTTATCGCGTCTATTAACTCATACTCTCTTTCATGGGCATGTCTAGCATAGTGCGTCATAACCTTATAGGTCGGGTTTCCCAACAAGCTAAGCAGCTCAATAGAGAGAGCATTGGGTGAGCGTATAAGGACGTTCTCGACGGATATTAGGTTTGGCGTTAATACACTTCCTGCAATAGCGTCACTTGCGATTCTGGAGAGCGGTTTACTGTGCTCAGCCTGTCCGAGTAAAAAACCCGTAGCGAGCCAAACCATTAATTGTGAAAACACAATTAATGCAAGGTATTTGTGAATGATCCGCCAGAACATTTCAGTCAGCTGCCTTTCGCGATGACGAAAAGGAATAAGGCAGCAATAGCAAGCCTGCTAATGCGGCCAACAGCCCTATGATAGTCATGCTCACTAATAGTGCATTACTAACGTCTTCACCGTCTTGGTAATCCATAATATGGAGGCGCCATAACCAATCAAATACTTGCCAAGGGGCATGTCGAATATATTCAACCGTACCTTTGTCTTGACTGACGTAAAATGTTGGCGCAAGTGCGCCTTTAAATTCAACTCGCCATAATGGACGTCCTCGTTGCCCAACCGGACTATCCTCTTCGTTTTCACCCAGCAAGGTCACATTGTCGACCTCATACGACCGACTTGATCTGGACATTGCGATGGCGGCGGCTTGTTTGTCTGACAACGGTTGGATGACGTCTCCTGATAAGCCGCTGATCAGTTGCGTCTTACTGGTGAGGGTTAATCGGTAAACCGGCATCTCCCCCACACTGCCCAAAACGATTGACTTAGCATCAGGGTAGCGAGCGACTATCTCATCAAAGCCAACGTTTACCGTTGACAATGATGAAAGCGCGGGCGAGCTTTTCATGAAATGATCGCCATGAATATAGTGGATATCAAACCAGACCATGTAGAGTCCACTCACTGACCAGAGGAGCATCTGCACACCGACAATCAACAGTAGGTATCGGTGTAACCGACGAGCAAGGCGACGCATAACTACCAATTACTCATCGTTTTGAGCTGCTGTTTTCGCCATATTAAATAAATGGCTGGTAAAATAAGTAGCGTCAATAAAATCGCACTGACCATCCCGCCCACCATGGGCGCAGCGATACGACTCATCACTTCAGACCCCGTACCTGAGCCATAAAGTACCGGTAATAGTCCGAATATAATGGTTGCGGTCGTCATCATGACTGGCCGGACACGCAAACCCGCGCCATGCAATACGGCTTCGGTTAGCATTCCTACGGTGGGTTTGATACCGTCCATTTTGCATTTGTCGATTAACGCCTGGTACTCATGATTCAAGTACACCAGCATAATGACGCCAATCTCGACAGCGACCCCGGCCAATGCAATGAAGCCAACGCCCACTGCCACTGAAAAGTTAAACCCCTCTAAGTACATAAGCCAAATACTACCGACCATCGATAAAGGCAACGTTCCCATGATGATCGCTACTTCAATAAAATTGCGGAAGTTGAGGTATAACAAGATCACGATAATGGCTAAAGTCAATGGCACTACATAGGTTAATTTTTCTTTTGCCCGCAACATATATTCATATTGTCCCGACCACGTTATGGAGTATCCTGCAGGCAATACCAGCTCCTCACTGACGACCTGCTGCGCCGCGACGACATAAGAGCCAATGTCTACGCCATCAATATCCACATACACCCAGCCATTAAGACGTGCATTTTCACTTTTAATGCCTGGGGGACCATCTTCAATATACACATCCGCGACATCAGCCAACGCAATGCGTTTGCCTTGTGGTGTGACAATAGGCAACAATGACAATGATTCAGGTGATGAGCGATATGATTGTGGATATCGAATATTCACTGGGTAGCGCTCTAATCCTTCGACGCTCTGTGTAACATTCATTCCTCCAATCGCACTAGAAACAACTTGTTGAACGTCTGCTATGTTGAGACCGTAGCGAGCGGCCCGTTCACGTTGGATATCGACTTTGACATAACGCCCGCCGGCAACGCGCTCTGAATAAACGGATGCCGTGCCCTCAACATCTGAAAGTATCGTTTCAATTTGTTGACCAATCTTTTGAATTTCCATAAGATCTGGACCTCCAATCTTGATGCCCACGGGGGTCTTAATACCGGTAGCCAACATATCAATCCGCGTTTTAATTGGCATAACCCATGCGTTCGTTAACCCCGGCAAATTAACCACAGCATCAAATTCTTTGATCAGATCCTGGGTCGTCATGCCTTCACGCCATTGATCTTGAGGTTTTAATTGTATAAACGTTTCTATCATTGTTAATGGCGCAGGATCGGTTGCCGTATCGGCTCGGCCGACCTTGCCAAACACCGTTTCGACCTCAGGAACGGTCTTGATCAGTTTATTGGTTTGTTGCAATAACTCGCGTGCTTTACCTATCGAAATACCGGCATAAGTCGTCGGCATATACATTAAGTCACCTTCATCAAGCGGCGGGATAAATTCGCTACCGATCTTATCAATTGGCCAAAGCCCAATTCCCAGTACTATAACGGCGACCAGCATGGTCAACTTGGGAAAACGTAATACCGTTTTCAGTGTTGGCATGTATAAAAACGTCAAGAACCGATTTACAGGATTCTTATGCTCCGCAAGTACTTTACCGCGCACAAAGTACCCCATCAAAACTGGCACCAAGGTGATCGCAAGCGCTGCGGAAGCGGCCATCGCATATGTTTTGGTGAATGCAAGCGGCGAGAACATCCTGCCCTCTTGCGCTTCTAGCGTAAACACTGGTACGAAACTAACGGTGATGATCAACAAACTGAAAAACAGCGCAGGTCCGACTTCAGACGCTGAATCTATGACGACCTGCCATCGATTTTCTTTCGTCAGGGGGGTTCGCTCCATATGCTTATGCATATTTTCGATCATGACAATGGCCCCATCGCTCATTGCACCAATAGCAATAGCGATCCCCCCCAAGGACATGATGTTCGCATTGATACCTTGCATATACATCACGATGATTGCCGTGATGATCCCGACAGGAATACTTATAATTGCGACCAGCGATGAACGTACATGAAATAAGAACGCAATACACACTAGGGCAACGACGATAAACTCTTCTACCAGTTTAGAGGCCAAGTTATCTACCGCCCGTTCAATCAAAGCTGAGCGATCGTAAACCGTGACGATTTCGACGCCATCCGGCAATCCTTTTTTAAGATCGTCGAGTTTAGCTTTGACTCCGTTAATGGTTGTTTGAGCATTTTCTCCAAATCGCATAACAACGATGCCGCCTACGGTTTCTCCTTCACCATTCAGCTCAGCGATACCCCTGCGCATTTGAGGACCTAATTGCACATCCGCGATATCCCTAACCAACAGCGGCGTACCATTTTCATTCACGCCGAGAGGGATCGTTTCGATATCTTGTTTGCTTGAAATATACCCTGTCGCCCTGACCATATATTCAGCCTCAGCCATTTCAATAACAGATGCGCCAACTTCTTGGTTGCCTCTTTTGATGGCCATTTGAATATGCGATAGCGGGATCCCATAAGCCCGCAGTTTTTCAGGATCAACTTTAACTTGATATTGCTTTACCATGCCGCCTAACGCAGAAACCTCAGAGACACCGGGAACGGTTTGCAGTTCGTACTTGAGGAACCAATCCTGCAGACTACGTAGTTGTGATATGTCGTTTTTGCCTGTGCGGTCAACCAATGCATACAAGTAAACCCAACCCACACCTGTTGCATCTGGGCCTAATTGTGGCCGAGCATTTTCAGGCAAATTGGGAGCAACTTGAGACAAGTATTCTAATACGCGGCTTCGGGCCCAATAGAGATCCGTGCTGTCATCAAAAATGATGTAGACATATGAGTCGCCAAAGAAAGAATAACCCCTGACTGTTTTAGCGCCTGGTACCGACAACATCGCTGTTGTAAGCGGATAAGTCACCTGATCTTCAACCACCTGAGGTGCTTGTCCAGGGTAACTCGTCTTAATGATGACCTGGACATCAGATAGGTCGGGCAATGCATCAATTGGTGTATTCTTTAGCGTGAATAAACCACCGCCGATAATAATTAAGGTCGTCAGTAATACGAAGAAGCGGTTGGAAACTGACCATCGAATAATAGCAGCGATCATTCGTGTGCTCCTCCATGGTTGCTATGATCCATCGAAGCATCTTGGCTTTCAGACTGAATGCTCAGGATCCTAAAGTTGCCGTCAGTGATCTCAAACGTAAATGTAATGTCAGCACCGACCGTAAATTGGCTGATATCGATAGCGTCGCTCACGGTAAAGTCAAGAGTTGCCGCAGGCCTATCCCACTTTGGGATCGCTTCACGTGAAATATTGACTACACGAGAGTGCGTATTGATGGCATTAATGGTGCCTGTCACCACTGCGCTTTGCGCTGAACTTGGTTCTGCTGATTTTACATGGATGGTTGTTACCAGATAGTCGCTATCACCGGTTTTGGTGATTTCAATATGCAAATCCATACCAGCTTCCAACTGTGATAAATCGATAGTGTCAGCAACAAAGAAATCCATTGTCATCGCGGGCCAATCCCACGCTTCAATTGCTCCGTGGTCAAGATTTAGCATTTTGTGTGAGGACATAACCGAATTAATCGTTGCTTCAGTCCATATAGTGCGTCCATTTATCGTCTGTGTATCAGCATTGTCGTCAATGATATGCACCGTCGTTACCACATACTGACCATCGTTTTCTTTACTAATTTCAATATGCGCCCCCATACCTTGCCGCAAACTCGTTAGGTCTACGTGGTTGGCGACAGTAAAATCCATTGTCATTTCTGGCCAATCCCATTCACTGATGGCGCCATGGTTCACTGTTATCATGTTATGTGAAGGCATAACATCGGTGATGGTGGCTTCGGTAAAAACCGACGACGGGAGTGCATCAGGTGCTTCCATCCGTTTAAAATCTGAACTGATACTGCTTTCTGAATCGAGTAAAAAGTGTGCAGAGGTGACAATCTGATCCCCGTCGATGAGACCTGTAGTAATTTCAGTGTAGTCCTCTACCACTCGACCTACATCTACGGCAATGGACTTGAATTGCCCGTCACCGAACGCCAAGACAACACGATCTTGCGTGCCGGTTCTGATAACCGCTTCTGATGGCACAAGAACGTTGTCTGAGTCAAAGTCTGAATGTATTGTGATCTGGGCAAACATGTTCGGCTTAAGCGCGTAATCGGCATTTTTAAAGCGTAATCGAACCCGCAGCGTTCGAGTGCTCTGTTCAAGTGTGGGGTAGACGTAATCAACCTCACCCTCCCATGTTTTGCCGGGTAAAAAATCCAACGTCATTGTGACGGGAAGTCCAACAGTGACTTGCGCGGATTGCCGTTCAAAGATTTCAGCATCAACCCACACCTCATCCAACGCACCAATGGATAGGAGGGTATTGCCTGGCTTGATAAAGAATCCTTCGCGGATATTTAAATTGTCAACAAACCCGGTTTGCGGTGCCGAAAAAGTGATCGTTTGACGAACTTTTTTGCTCGATATTAAGGACTGAATCGCTTCATTTGGCATTTGCAACGCATCTAACCGCGACCGAGCAGCATTGATCAAATCGTCGCTCCCGCGGCGCATCGCGATCAGCAGCTCTTCTTGCGCATTGACCAATTCTGGGGAATAGAGCGAATACAATGGTTCGCCTTTTTTGACATACTCTCCCGAGGCTTTCACATGCAGTGTATCTACCCAACCTTCAACGCGTGGGTGGATATGTATCAAGGTGTCTTCATTATATTGCACATAGCCAACCGTACGAATAGGGACATGCAGCGAGCGGCGTTGAACCGATGCTGTTCTTACCCCTAAATTATTAACTACATTGGGTGATATGCTAATGGTTCCCGGACCTTCATTACCTCCCGTGCTCTCCTCATAAACGGGGACGAGATCCATTCCCATCGGAGATTTACCCGGTTCATCACGACGGTAATTGGGATCCATCGGTGCCACCCAATAGAGTGGCTGGGGTTCTGTGCTTTGCCCTGCTGCGTTAGATGGTGCATCAGAAGGAAGTAGGAATGTATATGCTAACGCAGTCATTGCACCGCCGATAACACATCCTAAAATAATGGCTTTCGTGTTATTCATTATTGTTCTCCGAATTGAGTCTTGGAAATACCTGCGGTGGTATTGAAGTAATAATTAAGTCGAATGTTTGTTCTGACGAGATCCACATCGATATCCAATGCATCAATACGCGCATTCAAATCCGCGATACGCGCGCGAGCAACTTCGGCGAAATCGCCGTCATCATTGGTGTAGGCATTCAAGGACGCATCTGCTTGTTCTTGCATTTGTGCTAATAACTCGTCGTTGTATAACGATTGCCTGTCAGTTAAACGTTCTCGCTCAGCGTATAACGACTGGATGGCAGACATCATTTCGCGCAGTGCGAGTAACTTGTCAGTCTTTATGGCTTCTGATTGATTTACGGCTGCAGAGACTTCTTTGTCTTGACGGTTTTCAGTAAAAATAGGTAAATCAAAACTAACACCGACTGACAAGAAATCAGCTCGACTTGCACCTGCCGGGGTATCATCGCGAAAAGCGTAACTGGCATTTACGCCCCATTGGGGTTTGTATTTTTCTTTAGCTAACTCAACCCCGGTTTGACTCGCTCTGATACGTTGATTAATGGATAAAATATAAGGGTGATCTGCGAGTAATTCCGCGAGCTGTTGTTGGTTTTTCCTTTCTACCATTAACAACGTGTTGTCAGTGATTTTTGCAATGGCAGGTAATGTATTAGGCAACTGCAACGCGCTAAATGCATCAAAGCCAAGTTGGCGTGCAGACTGCTGGTTTTTTAGGATCCATTCCAATAACTTACCTGTGGCGCGTTCTTCCAGTGCTTGTAGTTTTGTTAATCTGTCTTCTAACCGCGTCAATTCTAACTTTGCCCTAATGATGTCTTGCTGTCGCACGCGTCCAAGGGCGGTCGCATAATTCGCTTTGGCAATGTCACTGAGTTGTTCAAACAATGCCCTATCTTGATGGATTAGCTTAATACTCTGCTGCGCGCGATAAATTTCAAGCCAAATATCAGAGACCTGCACACGTGTGCGGGCGATGCGATCAGCACGCATTAATGGGTGCTCGGCGGCTTGCTCTCTTAATTGACGAGAACGAATATCTAACGAATCCCCTCTGGGGAACATCTGTGAAACCCCTGCCTTAAGTTGCGTCATGGGTTCTTGATCGAATGCGAATCCATCTGTTGGTAAGTTCGCTAAACCAATATTAACTACCGGGTCCGGCAAACTAGCGGCTGCCACGCTACTTGAAACAATGGCTTGCTCGCGATACTCACTGCCTACAAGCCAAGGATCGTTGTTAATCGCGATTTCAACAGCCTGCTCCAATGTCAATACCGACTTGGTTTGACTTTGGGCGAGCCCAGTATTCAAAAGCGTCATTAGTACAATGACATGAAATGAAAAGCGTCTCATTAGAATTGCTCCTCATAGGTATTAACTTCGGCATAAGTGGTTGCGCTGCCATCGTCATTGAGTTGCAGAATAAGATAAGGGTGAAATTGATCACCGACTTCCATACCAGGTGAGCCAATTGGCATAGCCGGCACACTGAGTCCGATGGCGCCTTCAGGTATATTGTCTAAAAATTGCTGAATGAATTTTGCTGGAATGTGACCTTCAAAAACAAAACCGTCTGGGGACAATGCCGTATGGCACGAACGGTAATTAGGCGCAACACCATATTTGTCTTTAATTCGAGACATTAACGTAACATTGGATACGTCTGCGTCGAACCCGTGCTCTTCAATATGGTTCACCCACTTTTGGCAACACTTACAAGAACGGCTTTTGTAGACTGTTAAGGACGTTATCGGGGATTCAGTCACTGCCTCTGAATCGTTATTTATCTGTGTTGCGTCGGTACATGCTGATAAAAACAGTGCAAACACCAAGGCTATCCACATCGAGCGATGCGTAATAATTGACATAATTACTTTCTCATTTCTATTGTTTAAATAAATGGCTTGCTACGAACATTCGACTAACAAGCGATATCATTGCCCGGATTCTAGACGGACTTATCCTGCTTAAATGAGAGAGTGTTTCGGAGGGCGCTGCAATCCACCTAAAAAGATTTGGTTTAGGTTTGGGTTAAGAGACTGAATACTCAGCGACACGCCTTCGGGTGACGAATGAGCTTGACTAGAGAGAAGACCAATATGAAACATCGCCATTGGACAACAGCAATCTTGCTGACAACAATCATTCATATCATCGCTTTGCGAGTGTTTCATCATGTCATGAGCGCTGTGCATATCGTGAGATCCGACCTCCATCTCCGCTGCCATTTCGTCACTGCATGGCATTTGCGCGAATGCAAATGACTCGCTCATTTGCACACTGAGCAATGCAATCACAATAATTAAGTGAATGAAGGCGCTTTTCACGGTCTCGTCGTTCCTTGGTGTTTGACAGACAGCAGTCAATGACTGTTTATTAATTGCTGAAGATGTTAGCACCCTCGCCTGACAACCAGATTACCCCTACATTACAATTCGGTAATAAATGCAATTAGACGGATTATCATAGATCAAAGGCAAGGATTTCATTGCATAATCAGCGACCTAAGGGCTAACATCTTGATAGCGCTCAGCATTAAGATTACGGGACATTAGCGAAATTACAAAGCGACCTACATAGTAGGTGTTTCGTTTCACGGTTTCGTTACGTACATTAATATTGTAAGCGGGCTTATCATAAGTAACACGGGCGGAACATCGCATGAAAATATTAGTCGTTGAAGACGAAACAAAAACTGGAGACTACATCAAACAAGGCCTTGCCGAATCGGGCTTTGTTGTTGAGTTAGTTCGGACCGGCCTCGATGGCCATCACAAAGCCATGCTCGGTGAATATGAGTTGATCATCTTAGACGTCATGCTGCCTGATATCGATGGTTGGAAAATATTGTCATCGTTACGAGAGTCTAACAATCATACACCGGTTCTTTTTCTTACTGCTCGTGATCATGTGAATGACCGTGTTAAAGGTTTAGAGCTCGGCGCAGATGATTACTTAGTGAAGCCGTTTGCATTTGCTGAGCTGCTAGCGCGTGTGCGTACGTTGATCCGCCGCGGCACGTCCGTGCCCAATAATATTTTACACATAGCCGATTTGGAGCTCGACATTCCTTCGCGTATTGCCACGCGAAGTGGGCGCACAATAAACCTGACAACTAAAGAGTTCACCTTATTAGAATTAATGGTGAGACGCCAAGGCGAGGTATTGCCGCGTTCTCTTATTGCTTCGCAAGTATGGGATATGAATTTTGATAGCGATACCAATGTGATTGATGTCGCCATTCGCCGTCTTCGAGCAAAAATCGATGATGACTTTTCACCAAAGCTCATTCAGACTGTGCGAGGGATGGGATATAAAATGTGCAGTAATGAATCTTAAGGATCTATCAAAGCGACCAAGCTCTCTCGCCTTTCGGGTCACTATACTTGTTGGGCTCACTATCTTTGTGTGCCTAACGTTTATAAGTCTTATGGTGCAGCAATCGATTGCTCAGCATTTTGAAGAGCAGGATGCAGATGAGCTGAATGAGGTGTTTCTAGCCGTGAAACGCAAGCTTAATACAGCGTATAATGAAGGGGTCGCACCGTCTAGCATATTATTCCAAGCTGTCTCTGGGCATCACGGTGTCTATTATTCAGTCAAAAATAAAGACAACGAGGTTATTTTTAGCAGTGAGAGCGCAGCGCTAGAAAAATACCCTGGCGATACTTATGAAATAGAACAAATAACGCCATCCATGTTAAGCCTCTTTTTCGACGGCGAACATATGTTACGGGCAACGGAAATAATCGTGCGTATTGATGACGCCAACAGCCAAACACATTATCAAGTCATCGTTGCCTCGAATATGGAATTTCATATGAACTACATGGAAGACTTCGAGACAACACTGTGGGGGATCATTGTATTGTCTGGGGCTATTACGATCTTAGCCGCGCGGTTTGCTGTTTATCGTGGTCACTCACCATTACGACGTCTCAGTCGCAAAATCGGTTCCATCACCGCGGATAAATTAGATATCAGGTTGGAACCCACCGAAGTCCCAGTGGAGCTTGCTAATCTGGTGGAGTCCTTTAATGCGATGATTGAGAGACTTGAAAGCGGGTTTGAGCAGCTGTCCCATTTTTCCGCTGACATAGCTCATGAACTAAGAACACCTATCACCAACCTGACTACACAGACCCAAGTCATACTCAATCAGCCACGCTCGACTAATGAATACACTGACATTTTATATTCTAACTTGGAAGAGTACGAGCGAATGTCGAAAATGGTCAGTGACATGTTGTTACTAGCACAAACGGAGCACGGCTTGATCAAACCCAACGCTGAGCTTATTGACTGCCATAAAGAAATCGGTGATTTAATCGAATACTTTGAGCTCTTGGCCGAAGACAAGCACGTCAGCCTCCAACTTATTGGCGATAATATAACCTTAATGTGCGACAAATCGATGTTTCGACAAGCACTGAGCAACTTGTTATCTAACGCCATTCGGTACACACCCGATAATGCAGAAGTAACCGTGTCTACTCAAATACAGGATAGCGAAGCATTGATATCGATTTCAAACCCAGGTAAAAAGATCCCTGACATTCAACTTTCTCGCCTTTTCGATCGTTTCTACCGCGCGGATCCATCTCGGAAACGTGACGGGCAAGGCGCTGGATTAGGATTAACCATTGCGAGATCTGTTCTTGAAGTTAATGGTGCACATATACAAGTGGGATCAGATGAGCAGGCAACGACGTTCACGGTCGTATTTCCATTGAGTAGCTGACGCCTCGAACACACGCGAGTGTTAATTCGAGACGCCAGTTGGATTAAAAGGTATACACGCCTTTTAAATAATAGAAACCGCCGTTAATGCCAATGGGTGATGTCGTTGGGTACTTTGAACCCGCCACTTCGGTATCGTAAAGCACATTTTCGTCAGGGTAGTTATCAAACGCATTTCGAGCGCCTAATGTCACAATAAGCGATTCATTAACATGATAACCAACTTCAAAATCGACCGTGTATTCCGCACCCACTTGCTCTATGGGTAAACCGGCATCGATGTGATCTTCAAAAATGTCACCAAAATAATTGAGGCGCGTTAATACCCGCCAATCGCCATTCGTATGATTGCCAGTCAGGCTGAAGCGATATTCAGGCAAATTATCCTCAATCATTCGAATGCGAGTGGGTGAAATGTTTTGGACTTGCTCACCATTCACATCGAACGTTTTAACATCATCAACTTCTGTATCGGTCCAGTTCCCCGCAAACGAGAAAACCGTATCTCCTCCCAACATTTCCATTGAATAATTAGCGACGACATCAATACCTTGTGTTGACGTTGCAAAGTCATTTGTGAAGAAACTCACTTCACTAAAACTCGATGCGTCAGTGACGCCTTGGGCGAGAAGCGCATTGATATCCGCTTGCGTGAGGGTGATCCCCGACGTTGTGCTGATCCTATCTTCAACTTCAATATTGAAGTAATCGATGGTAACAAATAACCCATTTTCAAATTCTCCTACCCATCCTACACTGTAGCTCGTAGATTCCTCAGGTTGGAGGGGCGTTGCCCCCTTTTGAATGGAAATCGGATCCGACGGCGGCAGCGTGGCTCTATCAACCAATCCCGTTGCACTGAACGCGGTAGTGACGTTTCGTACATTCGATTGTCCTATGGTCGGCGCTTTGAATCCAGTTGCGATGGCGCCGCGTAATGCGACGGTTTCATTCAGTTGATAGCGCGCAGACAACTTGCCTTTGGTTGTGTCACCAAAATCACTAAAGTCCTCGTACCGAATAGCTGCCCCCACCATAAAATCGTCGCTAAAGAAATACTCCGAATCAATATACAGCGCTGCGCTGTTACGACTATTCTTGCCTTGGAACCGAGCGGCTAACCCAGGAAAGCCGTTTGAACCGATACCAAATCCCTGTGCGGCTAAAGGGCCTACTTCGTAGGACTTTGGATCCCCAGCGATGGCTTCAAACGCTTCATATCGATATTCAATGCCCCCGGCTAAGAACAACGGTTCATTCCCGCCAATATCAATATACTTATTGATGTCGATATTGAAGCTCGCTTCTGTTTGAATGTAGCGCCCGGGATTAAACGATGTTGGTGTCTCCGGTCCTAATGACGGATTTATGGTGTTGCTAATGGCATAATCGATTTCATTAGTACCATAAGTACCACTGACATCGTAATTTAGCTCGTTATCCAATTCTCCACGAGTACCAACAACCAATGAAGCATCAGTAACGATCCCCCCAAATTTTGGGGTAAATCCACCAGGAAAGAGTTCGTTGAATGCAAAACAATCAGGATTGTTTGCAACTTGGTTGATATAAACAGGGTTTTCTAGCACATTTGAGCCGACGGCTATATCGGTCGGACAGTTGCCCGATAGATCTGGCGTCAAGTCGGCTACCAGTAATAATTGCTCACCACTGTCATTGGTTCCGCCATCATTGACACCACCGCGGTTGTGTGGGTTTCGAAAGTAAAACCCGCCCTCCACTTCTCGTCTCGCATAGTTACCAAATAAATACGCTTCACTGTTTTGATCAAGCTCCAAACCTGCATTGGCAAAAAACTTAAGATCCCCTTTTATTTCAGGACTCCCCCAGACTTGCGCCGGATCTTCAACGAACGTGTTGCCATTGTTAATCAGCGCCGCCGCATCATCGCGTTGTACGCTTCGTGACGTGGGATCGGCCGTTCGATATTCTAGAGAGAGATTGACAAACCCTTGATCAGTCAATGGCAACCCAACATTGCCCGCGACCATCGTCGTTGCGCCATCCCCTTCATAATATTGACCTTTATTAAATTCCACTAGGCCTCCTTCAGCGTCATCTTTAAGCGCAAAGTTGATCACGCCGGCAATTGCGTCAGAGCCATATTGCGCTGCCGCACCGTCCCGTAATACTTCAACTTGTTTAAGTGCAACAGACGGTATGACGGATATATCAGGCCCTTGCGCACCGTCGGATATTTGACCACCTAAAAACGTAATAACCGCTGAGCGATGACGCCGTTTTCCATTCACCAGTATCAAGGTGTGATCCGGCGCGAGCCCTCTTAAATTCGCGGGACGTACTAGGGTTGAAGCATCATTGATTGGTTGGTCGTTAACATTAAAGGATGGCACGGCGGCTTGCATCATTGTCGTGATGTCGGTGGACCCCGTACTTTTAAATTCTTCTGCGCTGATAATGTCAACAGGTACCGCAGAATCTCCTATCGAGCGTGGCGCTGAACGCGTACCGACCACTGCGATTTTTTCTACATCCGCCTCAGTGGTGCCGGCCTGCTCTTGTGCAACCAGCGTGGGTGAAATAGCCACTGCGATGGAAGCAGACAAAAGAGTCTTTGCAAACCCCAACCTTGTCG
The DNA here is from genome assembly GCF_054782055.1 of Aliiglaciecola aliphaticivorans. Taxonomy (NCBI): domain Bacteria; kingdom Pseudomonadati; phylum Pseudomonadota; class Gammaproteobacteria; order Alteromonadales; family Alteromonadaceae; genus Aliiglaciecola; species Aliiglaciecola aliphaticivorans. Next base: position 37,352 of record NZ_BAAGTF010000005.1, on the reverse strand, counting down.
CCTTTGATTTAGTGTTAGTCATGTGTTTCCCTGATTTTATGTCTATGTCGTGTTGTTTGAAAAATCTCTTGAGAACCCAAACCGGTTGTTACAGATGTAGGAGGGCTAAGAGACTACCGTGCTGCGCAAAATACGCGCAGACACTGGCCAATACTGACAAAATCCGCCATGACCTACATGGCGGTGGGATTACATGATAATTACAATTTTGAAAGGTACTGAGAGTGTAAGAAATGCCTGATCTTCAGCCGGCAAATCATGACGATGCCATGGGACGCATAGGCTATGCTGCGCAGCGCCCCAGCACCGATAGCGTCATGAACAACGGTAGGGATTGGATCTTGAGCACAGCAATGTCATAAGAAAAGCAGACGGTCGATGTGCTCACCTGGTGAGACATTGTTCATTTGATAAGGTGGTATGTTTATCGTTCGCTACATAACATCTTGTGTCGTTTACGCATCAACAGCATTATCATTGCGGCGTATCATCGTTTACGCTTAACTTCTTCGTTTTTTTCACCGTTTTGTTTGTTTGGTGCATGTATTCTGCGATCAGATGCGCTTGTGTGTTTACCGTCGCGTCAGCTGCCACTAATTGTTGGCGAGTTTCATTAAGTGCAATCGTTTGTGTATTCAGAGCGTCAGTCGAAGAGGACAGATCATCGCGAAGCAGATCGGATGCGTGCTCTAACCTCTCGACGGTTTGTTCAAGACGCTGATTGTTACTGCGGGATTGCGCGAGTGCCTCTTCCAAAAAGCGGTTCTGCTCTGCCAATGCTTTGTGATCGTTAAGCGCCTGAGACAATGTAACCTCCAATCGCGCCAGTGTAAGTTTTTGCTCTTGGTTGGTGCCGGTTAAGCCGGCCAGCTCTTGCGTCAACGCGTGTTGTTGATGATTGAGTTGTGCGATCGTACTTTCAAAATGATGGGTTTCGCGCTCACGCTGAGACGCGACAGACGCACGATAATGCTCAAGCGCCGCACGCGCATCCACGTGCTTGTCCTCTAATGATTGATTATGCGTTGTCAGTAACTGGATTTCCTGTGTCATTGATGCGAGCCGTTGTTCGTAACGATCACACTCGCGAAGTGCTGTATCGCGCGCCGCTGTGATGTCAGTCACATATTGAGTCAATTCAGCGATGTCATTGTTAGCTCGCGCAATCTGAGCCTGCAACGTATCGTTTTGCTCCGATAGTGCGACTGCGCAAGCCGCCTGCTCGTCAAGTGACTTTTTAAACCTACTTTCACGTTCAACCAACGTGGCATGCGTCTCCTTTTTTAATCGCGCCGCAACGTGGCTTACAAGCTGCTGTAATTCTTCAGACAGTAAGACTTCTACCGGCGCATTTGCGCCCCCTTCGGTTAAGCGTTTCAAATGCTTATGAATAGTGCTCTTTGAGCCCGTATGCCCGAGCTCTGCGCGCACAGCGTCGATCGACACACTGTTACCGCGCGCAATGATGGCCTCTGTGGCTTGTTTAACGTTTGTCAGCGTCACGCCGGTTCGCGCCATGATAATGTACTGTATTACGTAATATGTATATACAGTATAATGTTTGAAGCATTCGAAATCAAAATAGGGAAATATAAACAAGCGATAATCATGGTTTATAACACCTATATACGCTGAAACCCTTGAATAACCCTTACGTTGATACATACTATCGTTATCACTAAAAATTGAGGTGTCAAAATCGCCCTATGTCTACCCTCCCCCGAAACGTACAAACACATTCGGTAGATGACTATATTCAGGCTGCCACACGTGACAATACAAGACGGACCTACCGAGGTGCGGTCGAGCATTTCGAAGTGGATTGGGGCGGTGTGCTGCCCACTACAAGCGAGGCGCTGTGTCGCTATTTGGCACACTATGCGGATACCCTTGCCCACAACACACTCAAAACGCGCGTTGCTGCCCTATCCCAGTGGCATCAAAGTCAGGGATTTGTTGATCCCACCAAAGCCATTCAAGTGAAAAAGGTGCTAAAAGGTATACGGGCCTTACACCCTGCCCCGGTGAAAAAAGCCAGGCCCTTGGCGATGTCCATACTTGAACAGTTAGATAGCCATCTCAATGCCGAATTTCTCAGTGACATACGAGACATCTCCTTGCGCGCCGCGCGTGACCGGGCATTGATTTGGGTAGGCTTTTGGCGAGGATTCCGCAGCGATGAGCTTACCCGTTTATTATTACAGGGCATTGAGGCCACACCGCATCAAGGCCTATCGCTTTACCTGTCACGGTCAAAAGGCGACCGTCATTACACCGGCAAGCATTACCAGCTGCCAGTGTTAAATATGCTGTGCCCGTGTGCTGCGCTAAGAACATGGCAAGGGATATTGGGGGCGCATGAGGGGCCAGTGTTTCGAAAAATCGACCGCTGGGGTGTCATTGCGGAACATGCCTTAAATCCACGCAGTATCAGCCGTATACTCAGACAACGATTTGAGAAAGCCGGCATTGACAATGCACAGACCTTTAGTAGCCATTCACTTCGGCGCGGTTTCGCGTATTGGGCGGCAGAGCAGCGCTGGAGCTTAAGCGATTTAATGACACATGTCGGTTGGAAAGACACACGCACTGCCATGGCGTATTTAGAGACGCTGCATCCTACATTCCAACAACCAATATAACGGATCCCGTTTATTCATCAATGCTATCGGGATTAGGCAATAACGCATCCGGCGTAACACCGATAACGTCGGCTAACTGATACAGCAATTCGACCGTAATATTCGATTCGCCACGCTCTATTCGGCCCACATAACTTCTGTCGACTTTCGCCTGCAGTGCTAACGCTTCTTGCGACAATCCTGCTGATTTGCGCGATGTTCGAATGACGCGCCCTAACGCGACGGATAACTGTGACATAATCTGACCTGCTTAAAAGTCAGTAATATCTCTACTTGCGGCTTAATTAACCACGGACTATAATCCGCATCTTTAAAATTCCCTTTGCAGTAAAAAGGTATATTATGCGGCAATTTACGCCCCACCCGGGTCTTATTCAGGCCATTGTCTCTCTCGATAGCCCACGTTTTCGCGTCACCGAATTACGTGATCGTTACATGACATTGTATCCAGGCAAACAAAATAAAAATGACATACGACGCTGGGTACACAGTTTTATGCGTACCTTTATCAAGCATGGCTTATTACATGACGTCACCGAGAAAAACGATAAAGCGGCGCACTATCGTGCTACTGACATATTACGCTCGATGGTCGGATCACCGATAGAAAACAACGTGAACAAGCAAAGCAATACAATGAATAATCATCCTGATATCCAAAAACGACTAAACGCACGTCAACATGATATTTTAATCAGCCTTGGCGCAACAGAGGAACTCGAAAGCTTAAGAGCCGAATTTCCTGATATGGCGTTGCGCATTGATGAGCAATTACGTGCGTTTAAAGATCAAAATGTGCGCACTTTAGGCAAAATAAAGGCGCTTGAATCTTTATTAGTCCAACGTTAGTGCAACTGCGGCGTTGGCAGCAATCGTGCCTTGAAGAAGCGATTGACCATTTCAAAACAGGTGATCATCAATTTGGTTGTCTCGCGACGCCAGGTGCTGGGAAAACCGTGTTTGCCGCCGTGACGGTAAAAACCTTGTTTGATTTAAAAATGGTGGATTATGTGGTTTGTGTAGCGCCCTCATTATCGGTAAAAGAGGGATTAAAAACAACATTCGAACAGGTACTGTCGCGTCCCATGGATGGCATGTTTAACGCCGCAGGAGTGTGTTTGACCTATCAAAGTCTGGCGGCACTGGACGCTACATTAATTGTTCGCTTACGCCAGTATCGCTTAGCCGTTGTGGTGGATGAAATTCACCACTGTGGTGGCTTAGAAAAAACGCACGCGACAGCGTGGGCGAGTCCGCTGTTAGCCCTCACACAGCAAAGTGATAAGGCTTACACGCTATCATTATCAGGTACACCTTGGCGAACCGACGGGTTGCCGGTGACGACGCTGCAGTACGACGAACTACTGTTACCTAAAATGCATTATTGTTATGGACTCAGTGAGGCCATCACGGATGGGGTTTGCCGCACTCCTATCATAATGGCGGTAGATAACGAGCAGTGGACTATTAGAGAAGATAAAAAAGAAAACACCACGCATGGCTCATTAGCATCGTTACTGCAGCATGATGGATTACTTTATCAGATGGTGCTCGATAACCCACACTTTGTCGATCATATGCTTAGTCTATCCGTAGCCACCTTAGATAAAAGACGGGAAACCTTGCCGGATGCCGGCGGTTTAATTATCGCCTCTTCGATTGCCCATGCTAAACACATTCAGGCGGTATTGATTGAATTAACGCATGAAACTCCGTTATTGATCACCAGTGAAGAGCCTGACAGCCAAGAAAAACTCAAGACATACAAATACACAAACCAGAAATGGTTAATTGCGGTAGGAATGGTCACCGAAGGGACGGACATTCCTCGTTTGCAGGTCTGTTGCCATTTGAGCCGCATTTGCACCGAGCTGCACTTTAGACAAGTGTTAGGCCGCGTTCTACGTCATCGAGGTAAACGAGATGCGGACAGTGCAGTGCTGATCATGCCTGCCCAACCTGATCTACTTGCGTATGCGAATCGGTTAAAAGAGGATGTACCTCAAGCCGTCATCATGGCGGGCGTTCCCGAGGTATTGGAGCCGTTAACAACGTCAATAGAGACTTACAATGAGCAGCCGTTCAGTGTAGAAGCTGAGGCTCCAAATATCCCGTCTGAAATAGCGTTGTTGGCAACAGAGCAACAGGATCATGCCTCTGGTTGTAGTCTATCTGACGCAATCTCCCAGAGGGTGCTGTTCCTCAGCGCCTATGGCAAATATAAAGAAGAAGTTTTACGTTATTACTAAGATAAAGATCTTCATTATTCGAAACACGTAACGCCGTTCTATAGGCATTCCTTTTCTATTTACCTGCTCTCACCAGATTAACATTGAAGTCTTAGTGAACGCGTGGTTAACGTCTCTGAGTTTTGGTTTGTAGTATGCTACACTTTGGATTTGAGGATGATTTCTATAACTCTGCGATATATAAGGATTGAAATTAGTTATATAAACTCATGAGGTCTGTCCAGTTGGTTGAGGTGCAAACTATTGATAATTAATATTTTTTTAATTTTCCGAAGTGATTTATTTGGATCATACGATCCAAAGTGTGTCAAAACCGGATGACGGATGACACGTAGCAAACCCACTGAAAAAACCTATGGGCAAATACAATATGCCTACGATTTTTTCAATAGAACGCTTTTTGACGCGTGTTTACCTGAGGTTGTTTTTACTTACCACAGACAAAATCGCGTGATGGGCTATGCTTCGTTTCAACGATGGGAACAAGCCAAAAGCGTCTATGTGGATGAAATTGCCATCAACCCCGAATACTTCACAAAATACCCGTTAATCGAAATATGTCAAACCCTTGTTCACGAAATGACTCATATTTGGCAAGGCCATTTTGGGAAACCGGGGCGCCGAGGTTATCATAACCAACAGTGGGCGTCGAAAATGCAAGAAATTGGATTAATGCCCTCTTCTACTGGCGAACCGGGGGGCGCGACGACCGGTGAGGCTATGATGGATTATGTGATACTCGATAAGCCGTTTATGAGGGCGTGTAAAACGCTTGTCAAAGAAGGCTTCTCATTTCCTTTGCTTGATAGGTTTCCCGTGTTCAGAGTGGAATCCCCCATCACGGTGTATGATGAGCATGGCACTCCTGTCATTCTCGATAATCGATATCGATTAAAGGGTCTTCAATCAGCGCCAATGTCCGCCTACAAGGATGACCTGTCGGTTCTCGTGGTCAATCAAGCCGGTATAGACGAGCCTTTTTCAACCGCATCATTAAGCCACCTATCCACTGAAGATGCATCAGTTCAAGTGGTAACCACGCGGCCAAAGCGGCACTCTGGTCGGGTAAAGTATATGTGCAAAGGATGTTTGTCATTGTTTTGGGCAAAACCAGGCTTGAATGTGGGCTGTCTGGATTGCAACATAAAATTTCAGGAAGAGGACTGAATTTTTATCTACGCTTAATGTTTTGGTATGTATGGATCAGAACTGGCTATGCACAATGCGACGCTTTTTACTCAATCTCACCATAACAACCCACCTGTCTTTAATTCGGTAGAGCGCCGATTTCACCTTCAACTGGATGAAAACTTCAAAGAAGGCCCCCTAAAAGACGTCAGAAAAAACAGTAACCGCGTGTTTTTATGTCTAGCTTATCGGTACTTTTGTATGTCGAACCAGTTCTTCGACACATCTATACCAGAAGACATTGCATACATTTCCCAACAGCTCGGCATCGCTAATCCACCAGAGTGGAATAGCTACCAAGCCGATTCAAAAAAACGTCATAAGCGCATCATATTAGACTATATGGGGGTGAAACCATTTACAGATAGTGATGCGCAGAAACTCATAACGGAAAAACTGCAGCATCTAGCTAAGTGCCAACTTCCCTTTAAGCAAGCCTTCAAAACACTTGTGGTTTTTTTACGTGAAAAACATATTGAGATCCCAGATTTTAGGACCCTGGATACAAAAATTAGAAACACGTACAAAGCCGTGGTTGATGATCGCATCATACTTGTTGAAGAACATCTCGACACCGACGCGAAGACATCACTTGATACACTATTAGATAAATCGCCCGATGCCGTTCATGCCCAGTATCAACTGACCTTGCTAAAAACCTTTTCACAAAAGCTTAGACCAAGAGAAATTGCAGGTAATGTCGAGAGTTTTAAAAAACTGCATACACTATTTGGTCTCATCACGCCGGCCCTGAAGGCACTGCAACTGCCTACTGATGCGATAAAATACTACGCAAAAAAGGTGGTTAAATCGCAAGTCTTCCAAATCGAACGACGTGCAGACGCCGATCGTTATCTACATCTGGTGTGCTTTATTGCTGATCGATATTACACGCTACAGGACATTTTAGCCGACACTCTCAGGCAATCAGTGACCACAGCCTATAATGCCGCGGAAAAGCAAGCGAGGGAGCATTTTTACAAAGCTCGTCAAACGCAGCATACCCATGCGCAAAATCTGGTGACGTGCACCACGGATCTGTACAAAGCGGTTCAACAAATTGAGACGATCCTAAACGACGACACTTTAACTGCCGAACAAAAAGTAGCCAAGGTGAGTGACGCCGTACTTAGGACTAAGCCCAAACGCGATAAAACCGAGCAGAGTATTGCCGATGTCACCAGTGATCTAGATAAATTAAGTGGTGATGCCCTGCTGTATCATTTTTTGGAAGAAGGCGCTCGAAAACTTCAGCTCAGATGCAATGCGCTGGTGACCTGTTTACAATTTAGTGATGACAGTGTCGATAAGTCACTATTGAGCGTCATCCAACGCTTTCAAGACAATGACGGCAAAGTCGATGCGACGTTTCCTGTGGATTTTTTATCGGTTAAAGATCGTCGACACATCGATACCAAACTAACGTTTCGCTCACCGCTTTATAAAGTAGTGCTGTTTAAATATATTACGGAGGCAATTTTTGGCGATGGCTTGTCACTTCCTTACTCGTATGAACACCGTGCCTTTGATGATTATCTGATCCCGCAACAGGTGCTCGATGAAAACTTTATATCACTGCTTACCCAAACTGATGCACTGCACCTGAAAGACAAAGATAAAGTAATTAATCAGATCGTTGCTAGATTGGATACCGATTACCAACAGACAAATGAACATGTCATGATGGAAGCCAATGACTTTGTTAAAGGCGATGGCTTAGGAGGATTCCGTCTCGCCCATAGCAAAATGAATACGCAACAGATTGAAGAAATCGCACAAGCGGACATTGACCTATTTCCCCAGACGCTGCGGGTGACGTTGCCTGAAGTCTTACATACGGTTCATACCTGTACAGGTTGTTTAAATGAGCTCCAACCGCATTCTCAGCTCTATAACAAAAAGCGCCCGGAAAACCGAGAGTTAGTAGCCGGTTTAATAGGTAAAGGGCTGCATTTTAGTGAGCATGAATTTGCTAAAATCATGCGTCAGACGAACAAATCGACCGTTGCCACGGTACAAAAAAACTTCCTCTCGAATGAAAACTGTATATTGGCCAGCAACGTCATCATGCACTTCGTTGACAAAATGCCATTGGCCGATCTTTTTCTGGTCAACAGTGACCCTATTACATCAAGCGATGGTGTCAAATATACTAACTCCAAAGGCTCACTGAACGCGCGGAACTCATTTCGCTATGGCGGCAAGGAGGAGGTTGTCAACGCCTACCTTGCCAATGACTGCAGAAGCCTATTTACCCACGCTGATGTCATAGGGGGCGCAGAGAGAGAGGCGCCCTATACGATTGATTGTGTCTTAAATCAAGCGGTGGTTAAATCAAAGATGCACGTCACCGATACACATGGGTATACAAATATGATATTTGGCGCAACGGACTTGCTCAGCATTACCTATGCACCCAGAATAAAAAACATCCATCGGCTACAGCGTTATGCGCCTAAAGGGAAGAAAAAATCATACTCACATAAAGGTTATCCAATCCTTCCTAATAAAAATATCAATCTTGATCACATCAATGCAGGTTGGAATGAGCTGGTTCGTATGGTGGTATCGATTAAGCTAGGGTACACAAGCGCGTCTCAGCTTTTTAAACGATTAAATTCGTATACTAGCGATAGAAACCCACTCAAAAAAGCCTTAACCGCGTATGGGCAAATTACCAAAACCAGCTATATTTTAGAGTACATTGACAACCTCGAGTTAAGGCAAATTATTCATAAGCAGTTAAATAAAGGAGAAAGCGGCAATCGACTTGATCGCGCACTGGCCATCGGCTCATCAGGCTTAGACTATGTTGAGAAAGACGAGCAAATTGAGGTGGAAAATTGCAAACGGGTCATTAAAAACGCGATCATTTGTTGGAATTATATGTATTTATCTCAGCGGTTAATGAATACCGAGAACGCCGCTGAACGACGCGCCTTGATCGAAAAAATTAAAGCGTCGTCCGCTAATGCGTGGGACCATGTCGTGATCCACGGAGAAATAGACTTTTCCGACTCGCACTTGGCTGATTCCCAGCATTTTGCGTTTGAGCGTATGCACGACTTAGACATCCTACTTTTTGATTGAGATGCGGCGTAAATCAAACACCATCTCTCACCATGGCTCAAGTATTGGCGACTAATTTGTGTTTGAGAGCCATGGATTTTTGGTAGGTATCGTTGACCGATTTACCGTGCCAATACGCTTGGTTGTGAGCGACCACATCACTTGTCTTTCTAAATAGACGGTTGTCTTTCAATCCTCTGTTTTCGCGACGCCTGTAGTTCTCACCTTCGGGAATAAGTACTTTAAAAAAGGTCTCGATATGCTGGATCATAGTCATTTTCATCGTCGAGGTATCAGCATCTTCTCGACGACAGTGACGCAGAAACTCAAGTAAAAAATCCGGTTTCCGCGTGGCAATACCACAGAGGTATTCGAAATCCTGAATACTGCACACAAAAATATTTGTAAAGGGAATAGGCTCACCAAATTTCTCAGCGAGAGACAAGATATCATTAGGTGCAATATTTTTTGCGATGTCTATGCCCCGTTTTAACAAAAATTCCCCTTGCGTGATGATAAGGCCGAACCGTTCAGAAGACGACGGTAGAGTTAGGCCATCAGCATTATCGAGCAAATACGCGCACTCCACGATTTGTTTAATACCTTTTATGATGGAGTCTTTTACTTGCCGTTTAATTAAAAAAGGATTAGCGCTGCTAAGCGTTTCAACACGCGGCACTACGCCTTTTGCTTCAACCAACACACAGCCGTCATGACCTTTGACTAAAAAATCCGTTACTTTTCCTGCTAAGCCCGCGGTTGCATAAGTTCCGTTAATGTCGGACTCATTGACGAATGTAATATCAGGACGTGATAGGCAAACATGCACGTACTTTTCGAATGCGTCGCCAAACCGCTGTCGAAAACCGGATGTGTTCATACGAATAAAGTGATTAAGAGCAGCCTCCGCAATGCCTCTGCTTAGCAGAGTAATATCAATGCTAAATAAGTAGCTTTCGGCAATGATAATGGGCTTATGTAAAAGACGTGACTCGGCAATTGTAATAGTATCGGTGATCGCTCTGGGCATGACGTTACAGAGAAATGCTTGTAGATTTTCAGGCGTTCCAGATATCAGGCGAATACTGTTGGCTATGGTGTCTAAATCGAAAAATGGATGCAGAGATTTAACGATATGAAGATAGTTAAGTCGGCGATTTTCGCCTTTCATTCCACAATAGAGATAACACTTGATGATAAAAAAATCAGTCAGCTTGACACCTGTCGCTTGTTCAAATTCTGCATTGAACGGTGTGTTATCGTCAGGATGAAATATTTCAAATTGATTGATCAACGCACGCAACCAGTATTCGTTTCTATGTTGGATCCAAAACTGATTGCTGATTATGGGCCGCATGAACAACATAAGCGAACCGGAGTTGTTGCCTGCCGTTGTTTTCCCATTTAACTCAAAAAGTCTATGAATAAACCAATAAACATCTTTTGTGCTAGCGATGCGCGTTGACGTATTAGGCGTCAGTTCAAAGAGCCACTCTAACAACAGAAACCCTAAAAATGGCAATCTTTGGAATCGTTCAGGACTTTGCTCAGCGTGCTCAGACAGATAGTTGTCGAGTTCAAAGACCATAGAGGACCTATCAAAATATCTAAGGCGTTTTTTAATTTTGTGTAGCTCACTCTCAACGGACATTTTAAAGGTTTTAGACTCTGTTTAATCGTAAATTTACTGTAACGCACTCATAGTTAGTCTTGTTCAGACAGTGATATTTTATTGTTAAGTAACTGAACTAGCCAAGTTAGCAGAAAGGATTGCCCTTTTTCAAAATCTTTAACCGCAATATTTTTGTATCTTGCTGAGTCTTCAATTTTTACTGCTCCGCAATAATCACTGAGTTGGTCCCATATTTCCCAAACTGGCTGCTTCGTTCCCACATACTCGACCTGTTCTAAATCAGCTATTTGCGTTACAAGTGTTCTGAGAGATCCCTGTTGTTCTGTGGTAATAGTTTTCTCAGGTAATTCATATTTACAGTGGAGTTTCTTTAAATCTGACCGGTTATAAGCAGCAACCGCTAGGTTTTTTGCATGCTCAACTGTAAATAAATTGGGATTATGCGGGTAGCCAAGTTCCGTCTTGTGATGATTAAACGTCAGCTTATAGATACCTTTTGCTTCATCTAGTGACGCCGCGTACTTATCTGCCTTTTCCAGCACTTCCCTCACTTCCAACCTACCTCCATCTAGCACCAAGATGCCATAAGCGTCAATATATTCAACGATATCGACAGGACTCATATCGGATGCGTTTACTACTTTTACCATAATTCTCACTTAGTTAATTCTTTCACACATAACGCATATGTTACAGTACGGCTGTATGTATTCACAGTATCTAGATGATATTCATAGAAACAAAAAATAGTAAATCCTATTGAATCACTCTATAAGGTAATTAGCTGATACATTTTTCATTTGAGGTGCTGATTCATGTCAGATCAAAACTTACAATACGGCGCCGCTAACCAAGCGGCTCAGAGTAACTTCAATAAGCTCTCAGATTCAATGCCACGCAAACTGGTAGAAAAGGAAGCTAAAATAACAAAACGATTAAGCAAGGCTAAAATACCAACGTCAAAAAAACTGAGAAAGCTATACGAGTTAATGGAAGAGTTAGCGGTACATATTGGTAAATTCACGCCTTGCTCCAAAGGTTGCAACCATTGCTGCAACTATCCTGTTACAATTTCTAATATTGAGATAAAAAACATTGAGACCGGCACGGGGATACAACGAAAACCTTTAATCGTAATGCAAGAGCGTCATAATTTTACACCCTGTCCATTCCTTAAAGATGGCGCCTGCTCAATTTACGACGTTAGACCTTTTGTTTGCAGAAGGCATGTCACAATGACTGAAACAAATGAATGGTGTAAGCCAGAACACGCTTTTGATTATTCATTCCCGCTTCTTACATTTACAGAAATTAATAAATCATACGATTTGATTCGAGTTGAGAGCGGTGAGCCGTCACTGATAGATATTAGAGATGCTTTTTAAGCAGTGCTGCATAAGAATTAATTCGCTGGTAAAGCTTTCAAAGATGTTAACGATTCTCATTCGCTATGCGTGATTTTAGGGTTTTGTTTAGGAAAAGCCTATCTTTGACCCTGTTATTTCATGAATGTTGGGTGTGAAAAAATGCACTTGCGGATATGAAGATGATTTTGAAGTTTATATTAAAATGGTTTAATGATGCTAATGAGTCAACTTTGAACGTTAATAAATGCTTAATTTGTAGGCGTGAACTTGGTCGAGTCTTCGGTAAAATTATTTTTCGCGCTGTAAAATGATCATCAAACAGCAAGCTCCCTCTAATGATCTTAATCAGTCCTTAATACAACCTTTACGACTCTATTTTGCTTTTATTCTTAAAAAACTTTTTAACGACATTACATACTTGTCCCGGCTTTGCCTGATGATTTTTATAGTGATATTCAGTGCTGTATTCTCCCTTGGGAATGAGCATATCGACAAAAAGTTCACTGTGATTGAGCTTAAGGACTTTATCTTGAATATGAAAAGCATACTCCATAAAGGTGGTGGTGTTATGCAAGGTAGAATGAATAACACCGTCAATTAATTCCCATTTATTCCAGTACATATCAACCTCTAAGGAATTTACTAGGGAAAAGCTGATCTCACATTTATCGCCAGATTTTTCATATTCGATAAAACTGTAGTTCACCTCTTCAGTGTCATGATTAATGATCCAAGTACCTATAAGGTCTTGCTGGTTTTCCTCGATAGCGAAAGCACAAAAAGAAAAGAATAATAGCTTTAGGCTTAAGATGGTTAAAATTCTCAACGTTACTCCGGTTTAGTTTTATTAATAAAATTGATGATCAAATTAATACCTGAGCGATAATCTAAAAATCTATTGGTATTTTTAACTACATAGACAATAAGCACAGGTTTTACTTGTTAGCTATGTTGCATATTTGGCCAACCGTTTTCGTCTCTGACTATTTTGAACCTGGCATTAGATTTGGTAAAACACTTTGCTTGTAAAGAGGAAAAATCAATATTATGTCTTGGTGTTTCAAAATACTCTGTAACCTGATTGCCATTTACAGTGACTACAAGGGTGATACTGTCTAGAACGCTAATCGCGCTTTTGCTTTCAACATCAAAATTGAAACCCAATAGTTGTTTAACTGCATCGTTATTGGTGTATGGGGTTATAAAGCAAACCTTTTCCCAGTTTCCCATTAATTCCCTAGATAAATCAATCACGCCAATAGATACATCGAAAAGTCGCGTCGGCGCGGTTTGTTGTTTAGTACATGACACTACGGCTAAAAGTATAATGAGTAAGCTATAGGGATTCATTGCTTACCCACCCAGTACAATATTATTTGGATATTTCGCCTTTCGTTCATTCATATACTTACATGAAACCCTTTCAAGTTTACCCTTAGGATTCAGCTTGCTCCACTGATATGGCACCACAACAGTGTAACAACCAGCGTAAATCGTCAAACCCAGAAATTGGCATCCCGGCTACCAAAATGGTTAATACCATTAGCTCCTCAGATACAGTCTTGCCCCCCCATAAGAACCAATCACGCTCTTCCCCAAAGTGACGCACCTTTTTAGGGTTTTGGCTAACATCGTCCCCTTCGCAAAACGGTATTAAATCAGCCTCAAACCACTCTTCTAGTAGTTGATACGCGCCATCAACTAGACTTTCTTCGTCATTTTGACAGGTTATCTCAACCGACAAAATGAGGGCCATCGTTTCTCGAAAACGGGCTAAAATTTCTTCGGCATTGCCATTACAGCTCACATTCACTTTCATTGTGTTGTTGGGTAAAGTAGCTGAGCTACCAGAAACTATCCGTCTTAATTCTTCAATGACAAACATCTTTCCCTCTTGAGCCTTTAACTCTCTAAATTCAAATATGCTTTAAGGCAAACAGACAAAAAGTCACTTCGCCCCTACTCTTTTTCTCATTGTATCAATGGGTGGTATTTACTATTTTTAATAGTCAGTTAAGGTATTCAAAAGTCATCCCAGCATGCTTTTCGAGTCGCTCGATCAAATCGTTGCCAAATACTGTTGAAGGCGTCCAAAAGCCACCTTTTACTTTGTTTGAACCAAGCTCTTCAACCAGTGCAAGAGCAACTTCACCTAACATTTTACTTGTTGAACCATAACCAGGATCGCGGTTTCCGGTGACTTGGGTTTTAATTGTTTTACCACTAGGGGTTTCACCGAAAAATAGCAGTGTGAAAGAGCCGTCTTCTTGCTCTTTAGGACTTGGCCCTTCACCAGGTTGAGGCAAATGCTTGGCAGCGAACTCACGCAAAAGATTGTATTCCATTGCTTTCATACCGGTTGCCATGGCTGAACATGACACTGCAGACTTTAACCATCCCATGGTGCCACGACCCACCATGACAGATTCATCATATTGAAAATCTTTACCCCAAGGATGACCTAACAGCGCATGACTGCGATGAACTATTCGCGTGTTAATTACAGACATAACAAAGGGAATCAACCAATTACCGCTTGCTTTGTGAAATTCAGGAGTCACTACTTGTGGTTGCTTGACTCCTTTTCGTTGAGATTTTGGCGCAATGGAATACGGATTTGTCATTTGAGCTGCAACAGAAGGATCTTTTGCTTGTTCTGCGATTGCATTTAGGCCACTGGCGACTGTGCCACCACTTGCACTTCCACGCATGCTTTTCACCAATAAACGGACCCTAGTACAGGGTTCACCGAATAACGCTAAAGCCTGCTGCTGCGTATAATAAACACCTAAATCTGACGGAATGGAATCGAAACCACAACTGTGAACGATCTTAGCCCCAGTTTCTACTGATTCAGATTCATGGGCATCGATCATGCGTCGGATCCACTGCGCTTCGCCAGTTAAATCACAATAATGGGTACCGCTAGCAGCACAGGCTGCAACTAACTTAGATCCGAACAACGCATACGGCCCTACTGTTGATACAACCACTTTGGTTAACGCAACCATATCATCCAAAGCCGCACGATCACCGGAGTCTGCAATGATGGTAGGCAGTGACATTTCCCTTAGAGCAAGTTTTAGCTGGTTTAACTTGGATTGATTTCGCCCTGCGATTGCCCAACGTATGCGCCCTACTTCGTTTTTATTACCGTCTATGCCATGTCGATGGAGTAAATGCGCCACGACGAGTTTTCCAACAAAACTAGTCGCGCCATAAACGATGAGATCGTATTGAGACTGTGACATAGATACCCCTCTTAACTAATTATATAGGGCGTTTAAACCATGATTTGGATACAACGTTAGAAAGCACCTTGTGAGAGTGTACTTTGCGTTTTGTATAATACAACTAGTACTCTAATGGTTAAGTCAGTTTAATCAAGTCTATTTCTAACACTGCTATTTTACATTAGCCAAGCATTAAGCCATCCATTAAGTACTCAACTGCTTTGGATAGTCTTAGGGTTATCGACACAGTTTAAAAGCAGAAATAACCTTGCAAACTGGACATTCTAAATCGCGATTCACTTCGTATCTTTGTCAAAGAATTTGC
This sequence comes from Aliiglaciecola aliphaticivorans, assembly GCF_054782055.1. Taxonomy (NCBI): domain Bacteria; kingdom Pseudomonadati; phylum Pseudomonadota; class Gammaproteobacteria; order Alteromonadales; family Alteromonadaceae; genus Aliiglaciecola; species Aliiglaciecola aliphaticivorans. The sequence goes on along the minus strand of NZ_BAAGTF010000005.1, from coordinate 21,646 downwards.
CCAATCGGCTTTTTCCCTATGATAGTATTTGTAGGTAATTTTTCACAATCGAACATACAGTGTGGATAGATCTAAACTGATCATTTTTCGTATTGAAATTTTATATCTGCTGCGTAAATTCAACTTTAACTCAGGAAGCGAATGTTAGTGAGATTTAATAAAACATTCCATTATGTATCCAAGGCCCTCCTCCCACGCCTAATTTTACTGATGTTTGCCATAACCCTTTGTGCTTTCGTATTGAGAAATAGCTTGGTTATTTGGTTAAGTAATTTGTGGTTAGCTGAAGATACATCAATTGTCTGTTTGGATTTCGATATTGGGTCAGATCCTTTTATTAAGGTTCAATCCCTGTGCCTCGAATCAGCGGATGTAGACATAAACATTAGCCATGGTCAGTATTTTATTGGCTCTGATTGGCTATCAAAAAGTAGCTATCTTAATCAAGCCAGTGTGACTATAGATACCCTGGTAGTTAGCCATAAGCAAAATCTACAGCCTGCAAGCAATGAGACAGATCAAAATAGTGATTTAGGGGATCTTTGGACACTTCCAGAGAGCTTACCGTTAATCACCATGGATAACATTACGATTGACTCGTATCTTATGGAGCAACCTGTAAGCATACGCATTTTCCAACCTGACCGTTCGCAATTGGCCATACGCGGAGATATTGAAGGAAACTTACTGATCAGTGAAAGCCAAGGAAAGGGTCTAATCAGTGGTGATTTAAATTGGTCTGCGGGTTTAATTTTATCAAAAAGCCAGGAGCTTGAAAATTTAGTTAAACCCTATAAAAACTTTATCAACAACTGGCAAAATTTAGTTGAATCGCCAATTTATAGCCGTTTTGAGTTCACCGGCTCAGTCCTAACTGGTCAACACAAATTAAGCCTAAACAATATTGTAAATCTCCAAGACTGCAAGCTCCCGGTTCAACTTAACGGTGAAATTGATACCGCTTTAGATTTTACATCATGGCAAATACAAGCTGATTTGAGCCGTTTAAAGTCAAATTTTGAAATCAATCAATGTGCCAAAATCGATGTTGTGAATGAATTCGTTAAACTAGATAGCTGGACGTTAGAGGTACCTAAAGTGAGCACCTTTAATGAGGGTTCTATTCATATACCAGAGATAAACCTAATATCGAATACTTTAGCAAATCCGTTATTACTGGCTATAAAGGATATTGAATTAAACAACCAATTGGAGGCAAGGTTAAATTATCACTTATCGTTGAATTCTAGTATCGCAGAGCTATTAATGAATGAGCAAAACGCCAATGCAAAACTGCAGATAGCTGCCACAGGTAGAATAATAAAGAAAACGCAAGAAACCCATATAAATGGGACGAATCTTCTGCAATTTTCTGACGTTACAACAGAATTTGGCACTGTTGAAAAGGCTAAAATTGCCTTTGATTTTAGTTTAAAACAACTAGCCAACTCCCCTTGGCAAGCTAATGCAACAGGGAGTATTGAGGCCAATGATTTAGCGAAAGAAGCATTGGCGATCCACTCTATTTCCAGTGACTTGAAAATTGACGGTGACAGCATTGAACAATTGGCTGTTCAGGTTAAAAGCAATCTTCAGAAGATAACCTATAACGACTTTGCAGCGAAATCATTAGGTAGTAATCTCAGCCTAAATATAAAAGACATACAAACACTGAGCGGCACGGGAAAATCAAAAATACAGGGCATCACAAGCAGCGCATTCAACCTAAGCCATATTGACTTTAAACACGATGTAAATGGTCAAATACAGCCTTTCCAACTCACCGGAAACCATGAAATCACCATGCCCTCAGGCCTGTTAGCCAACCTTTTTCACAATGAACAAACCATTACTCTTTTGATGCCCGAACAATCGGTTACCTACCTCAACCCATTGGTACAACAATTTGTTCCTGAACTGAATTTAATCACAGGAAAAATAGGGGTTAACCTAACAAACGACAATGCCAACCGTGATTTCAACGGCCAATTAACAATTAACGGATTAAGTGGTGAATATCAAGACTATCAAATCATCAACGCGCAATTTGATGCGCCTTTTCGACTTGATTCATCTGGAATTCAGCTTAACCATGGCAAGATGACCGTTGAAGAGATTAATGTAGGTGTGCCAATGACCCAAATTGAAGCCAAAGTTTCGATGCTCAATACTATCCCTAAACTCGACTTTGCAGAAGCTCGAATCATTGGCGGACGGGTAACCCTCACTGATTTTTGGCTGGATAATCGTAAACAACTGCTTAAACTCGATATTGATGATCTCGATTTAAATCAATTGGTTGAGTTACAAAATCAAGAAGGGATAGAAGTCAGTGGTGCAATATCCGGCGATCTTCCCATTTATTGGGATTCAGGTTTTAGCACCATTAAGCAAGGTATTTTACTGAATGATGGTCCAGGTAAATTAAAAATAACTAATAATGAGGCTTTCAATGCTATTAAAGAACAGCAAGATCAATTAGCCTTTCTAGAGAACGTGGAATTTAGTAAGCTTTCTAGCGAAGTTTCTTTATCAGATGATGGCTGGTTGGACTTAAAAATTGGTATTAATGGCGTTAATCCTGACAAACAACAGGAAATAAACTTTAATTATAGTCATACGGAAAATATCTTTACGTTATTTAAGTCAATGAGGATAACCAACTCAGTGCAAAACTCCATAGAAAAACGTATTCAACAAAGATTATCAAATAAGGATAAGAATCTGTGAAAAAATTGCTCATAATGCTTCCAGCAATGTTCATTGTCGCCTGTACTCACAAAGTGCAGGTGGAAACGAAAGAGCCCATAACCATCAATATTAATGTCAAAGTTGACCACGAAATACGAGTCAAAGTTGATAAAGAACTAGATGATATATTCAGTGACGACAGTGATTTATTTTAAGGAGTAATGATGAAAATTTTACGTATAACAATGTTAAGCGCCCTACTCTTTTGTAGTGCTGTATTTGCCCTAGAACTTGGTGAAGCCAAACAAAACGGTTTAGTTGGAGAACAAGAAAATGGCTATTTAGGCGCAGTAGTTAACCGTTCTGACGTTTTAGAGTTAGTCGGAGAGATCAATGTTAAACGCAAAGCTAAATACATTGAATTGGCGAAAAAAAATAATATCGCTTTATCTCAGGTTGAAAAATTAGCGGCCAAGAAAGCCTTCGAAAAAACCGCTAAAGGACATTACGTAAAATATGACGGCGATTGGGTGAAGAAATAATAATGAATCAGGCTTTGGTACGTTTAACCTAACAGGTTTAGGTTTCGAAAGTCTTCCTTCTCGGTGATCTCTAGGTCGCTGATTTACACCATTTGCTAGTTTTTCGAGGTAGCTGCATGGATGCACTACAACCTCTCGTTGAGAAAAACAGGCATCATCAGCTTAAATTTTAAGAAACTATCCCCCCACAACCGCTTTTAATTAGAAACGATAACGTATCGCCATGTTCATACAAATACTACGTACTATTCCCGATATCGAGTGAAATTAGGAACCACTATACTTGCTGTGTTTGATATGAACAAAGTCCCTAACTTGTGACATTTGATTGCCATAGAATCTTAAGTAAACACGCTACTCGCTAAAGTAGTTTGCAGTCATAGGGCATTAACTACAGGATCGTTTGAATGGCCGCATTTGAAGAGTACACATCCAACTTACCATGGCATACTATTTCCGCCCAAGAAACCCTTAAAAAACTGCATACCTCGGAGTTAGGCGTAACCCAAACCGAAGCAAATAAACGCTATGAAAATCATGGACCTAACCGTCTTGAGCAAGGGGTTGGACGTAATCCAATTGTACGTTTCTTGTCACACTTCCATAATATATTAATTTATGTATTAATCGCCTCGGCAGTGATTACCAGTTTACTAGGACATTGGATAGATAGCGGTGTCATCTTAACCGTCGTGGTCGCCAATGCTGTCATAGGCTTTATTCAAGAAGGTAAAGCCGAACAAGCAATGAGTGCAATTCGTCACATGTTGGCGCCACAGGCAAATGTCATTCGTGATGGACAACGAATTACCATCGACGGTGAAAAGTTGATACCGGGAGATATGGTGTTACTAGAAGCCGGCGATAAAGTGCCTGCCGACTTAAGATTATGCAGTGCACACAATTTCTATGTTCAAGAAGCTATTCTAACGGGCGAATCGGTTCCCGTTGGAAAAAACACAGATGCAGTCGAAGAAAATTCGTCCCTCGGTGATAGGTCATGTATGGCATTTTCAGGCACCCTTGTCACTAGCGGACAATGCAAAGGAATTGTCGTAGCAACGGGTTCAGACACGGAAATAGGACGAATTAGTGGCCTGTTAGATAAAGTTGAAACACTCACCACTCCCCTAGTGTCGCAAATGGGCGTATTTGCAAAATGGCTAACCATATTCATTTTAGTCATTGCTGCTCTGTTAGTGGTATTTGGCACCTTTGTTGCGAATTATGAGTTTACTGAGATGTTTATGGCCGTGGTGGGACTATCGGTGGCTGCCATACCTGAAGGATTGCCAGCGGTACTCACCATCACCCTTGCCATCGGTGTGCAAGCTATGGCCCGTCGAAATGCAATTGTGCGACGCTTACCAGCCATTGAAACCTTGGGATCTGTTTCCGTTATCTGTACCGATAAAACCGGTACACTCACCCGCAATGAAATGATGGTGTCATCGATTCTTACTCACAAACATCTATTTAACCTAACCGGAAACGGCTACGAACCTAAAGGCACGCTAACTTTAAATAATAATGCGATCACGCCAGATGAACATTCAATGTTAGAAGAAATAGCCCGTGCTTCAGCCTTGTGCAATGATGCCGCCCTTAATCAAAAAAACCACAAATGGTATGTTGAGGGCGATCCAATGGAAGGCGCTTTGTTAGCATTTGCAGGTAAAATGGAACTTGATGTCCATCAGGAAAGAGCATTATGGACACGCACTGATGCCATTCCCTTTGATGCAAAGTACCGTTTTATGGCGACTTTAAATCATGACCACCAACAACATGCGTTTGTTTTCATCAAAGGTGCCCCAGAACAGATATTAGCCATGTGTAAAAATCAACGGGCTGCCGATGGCTCGACAGAAACACTTGATAGAAATTACTGGGAAGCACAATCTGAAGCCATAGCCGCACAAGGACAACGCGTTCTCGGATTTGCGATTAAATCGTTACCCACTCAGCACACGGTATTAGAACATCAGGATATTTGCGACTCCGCCACTTTGCTAGGCCTGGTGGGTATGATGGATCCCCCTCGCCAAGAAGCAATTGAAGCGGTGGCACAATGCCACCGAGCCGGTATTCAAGTTAAAATGATCACCGGTGATCATACTAAAACAGCAGCCGCTATAGGCAAGCAAATAGGTCTTGAAAATGTATCAAAGGTACTGACAGGTGCAGATCTCGATAAACTGGATGATGGGGCTTTACAACAGGCCGTAAAGGAATGTGACATCTTTGCTAGAACAAGTCCCGAACATAAACTGCGTTTAGTTATGGCTTTGCAATCCCATGGTTTAACCGTTGCCATGACTGGCGATGGGGTTAATGACGCGCCCGCTCTTAAGCGAGCAGACGCAGGGATTGCCATGGGCCAGAAAGGCAGCGAAGCGGCCAAAGAGGCTGCAGATCTGGTCTTAGCGGATGATAATTTTACATCCATCGTTGCAGCTGTTGCCCAGGGACGTACCGTTTACGACAACCTTAAAAAAGTCATTAGTTGGACATTGCCTACCAATGCTGGAGAAGCCATGACCATAATTGTGGCGTTACTAATGGGAATGACTTTGCCTGTTACGCCTATACAAATTTTATGGATAAATCTCGTTACGGCCATCACCTTGGGAGTTGTTTTAGCCTTTGAACCCACAGAGGACGACACTATGCTGCGACTCCCTAGGAATCGCAACGAGCCCTTGTTAAATGCAGGATTGATCTGGCATGTGATATTTGTATCACTATTATTTTTGTGTGGGGTTTTTGGTATTTATCAATATGCAATTGATAAAGGTTATGCAATAGAGTTGGCCCGTACCATGGCCCTAAACACCCTGGTAGTGATGGAAATATTTCATTTATTTTTTATTCGCAATATTTACGGTACATCCTTAACTTGGAAAGCAATTCGGGGTACAAAATTTGTGTGGTTGGTGATCCTTGTAATTACCCTTGCACAATTTTCGATCACTTACATTTCGCCTCTACAAAAGGTATTTGATACTGAGTCGATCCCATTTTTGGATGGGCTAATCATCTTTGCTGTGGGCGTTGCGTTATTTACCATTATTGAGATTGAAAAACAGTTAAGGTTGGCGTTTAAAAATGCGGTTAAATAACCGCCTTAACCAAATTTCCCATAGTTATTCAGATTATGGATACTAAAGAAAATTGGTTAGACGGGGTTTCATTCACTAGTTAAATATATGTCACCCAATTTGATAGCTGAGTACCCACCTTTAAGATACTGGTGATACAAAGCCTTTGGGTTTAATTGCTAATACCGAACTTTGTAATTGATACAGAATAGTCTCTGCGGTGTTACCAATAACAAGCCCTGCAATTCCGGTTCTTGCTACAGTTCCCATTACCACTAAATCAGCCCCAATGCGTTTTGCTATTTTAGGGAGTTCTTGTCCTGGGTCTCCACGACTAATGTGGGAGCGAAGGGATAAAAAGTTGAACGACTCCTCGCCTAACCTTTCCTTTAATCCCGTTAAAATGGTTTCCATCTTAACTTTTCTGTTTTGATATTCTGATTCATACAGTTCTCTTTCAACTTTTTCGGGTTGTTCCACCCATAAACTGATAAAGCCGGCATCGGGCACTTCATAAGCATTTACAATATGCAGCGTTGCAAACTCTGATAAAGATAATGAACCAGCGAGTTCAATTATCATCTCATTTAGCTCTTCATTGCAGCTTTCATCATCGTCTGAATCAAAATCTATTGCTGCCATCACCTGCTTATACTCTAATAATTCATCTTTTTTCATTAAAAAAACAGGACAAGGACAGTTACGTAACAGTTGCATATCATCACTGCCAATTAACCTGTCTAGCCAACTCACTTTATCGGCCTCTTTAATCACCAGGTCAAATTGTTGCGACAATACAGCTCGGATGCTTTCTAGGTATCGTTTACCTACTCTTATCTCGGAATGGATTTGCAGGTTTTGATCTAACGTTGAAATTAATTTTTGTAGCCGTTGTTTTTCACCATTTAGTATATCTTGCTCAAGCTTTTGCTTATCAATGGTACTATTTTTGGGGATAGATAACTTCGGTATAACATAAAGAAGCGTTAAATCTGACTGATTATTTTTAGCAAGAGAAACAGCACGCATTAATGCATTTGATGGCTCATTAATGTGATTGCTCATTACGTATAGAAAGTTCTTAAACCTTTTCATATTGAGTATCTCCTATTAGATTTTATTTGGTTCAACATATAAACCATCAAGCAAAAAGTTGGCAGTCCGATCCGCGGTATCTTGAAAGGGTTCTAGAATGAGATCAAAGCCAAGTAATGCAAGTTCTTCAGTATCGTCACTGTTATGAGAAACTGCGCCCAATTTTCCATTAAAGCCTGCTGCTTGTGTCAATTGCGCAACGGTTTTACGAATATCTTCTGATGATAATCCGATATGATGGTGAGGAATGGTAGATAGCAACCATTGGGCATTTTTAAGGGGTAATTCGAGCATAAACTCTGCATCTGTTGCATCACCATATTCTGTATTTAACCCCAAGTAATTCCACCGTTTAATTGCCGTAGGATTGAAATCTACGCCGAGGACATTAACCCCTTTTTGCTTTAAGCGCATCGCAATTGCGGTCCCTAACCGTCCTAACCCCAAAATAATCACTGGAAAATTATCACAGTCCCGGTTTGCGGTTGTTTTTTCTCGTGGGGCACCGGGTCGTTCAAACAAACTAATAACAGGTTCAAATAACCCATATAGCTGATGAGAATATGTGATCATATAGGTGGAAGCCGCAATAGTGACAATGCCAACTAAGGTGACTAAACCCAAAATGTCGGCAGTGACGTGGCCTAAACTGATCCCCATGGCGATAAAGATTAATGAAAATTCGCTAATCTGAGCAACCGTTAAACCGGCGAGAAATCCGGTTCTTTTTCGATAGCCTAGAATTCCCATGATCACCATGACAATCAATGGGTTACCAATGAGAACAAACAATGAAAATACGATTGCTCCTTGGAAATGAGAACCAAGTAAGGTCAGATCTAACGATGCACCAAGGGCTACAAAAAAGAATAGCAATAAAAAATCTCGTAAAGGTGCTAACCTAGCTGCAATACTTTCACGATAGGGTGTAGAAGCCAACGAAACGCCGGCTAACAAGCCCCCCACTTCCATGCCTAAACCGACTAAATCACCAATGGCGGCAAATAGTGCAGCTTGAGCTATTGCATAAATAACTAGCAACTCAGGTACTTTGGCTAGCATTTCAGTTAATGGGTTGGCAATATAACGAACAAAAATAACGACAAAAGCGACTAAACCAATACCTGAAATAGATACCTGCCAAACAGATGATTCACCGCCATGCCCTGAGCCTATACCAATGGCTGCTAATACAATCATAGCCAACACAACCACTAAATCTTGAACAATCAAAAAACCTAAAGCGATTTGCCCATGAAGTGAATCTATTTCACGTTTATCCGATAATAATTTAACAATGATAATAGTGGAGGAAAACGTAAGGGCAACTGCGACATATAGGCTGGTCATATGATCTAGACCAATAGCGATACCTATGTAGTATCCAACAAAAGACGTGAAAGCGACTTGCCCAAGACCCGTTAAAACCGATACGCCACCAATGGATTTAATCAACTTTACGTCGAGTTTAATCCCCACTAAAAACAACAATATGGCGATACCTAATTCGGATAAAAGCGTTATTTGCTCTTGAGAATGAACGATATCTAACACAGATGGGCCAGCAATCAGTCCTACAGCAATGAAACTGACAATAAGGGGTTGCCGTAACAGTAAACCAATAAAGCCCAACAAAGCAGCTAAAACTAAAATAGCAGCAATTTCTGCAAAGGATGATCGAGAAATAATATCAAATATGTCCACAACAGCTTCCCTATTTTTTGTCGCCTTACTGATTTGAAGGTTTTGTGATCTAGAGGGATCCATATCCCGCTAATTAAAAACCCAAAGATCCCCTATCCTGTTGTTCTGGAATCCTATTCTTCTTCCTTAATAGTTAACATCCCACTGTGTTAAATAACCGTTATCTTCTTCTCCCTATGCAAGCGGAGAGGTTAGAAATTCCAAAAGTGCTTATTTATAGCTTAGTCAATAATTGAAATTATTTTTCCATTATCATTAGAATTCAGTTACCCAAAATCAGCTATTTTCCACTACCGATGATAACTTTAAGCCCACAGAGACAATGTGATCTCCATCAACTTCTCTTACGATTAGCTTCACTTCACCAAGTTTGACATGATCCCCCACCACAGGCTTTCCATGGAAATGATTAATCAGGTAACGCTCGATGGTGATCCCCTCTTGAGATGAGTCAACTTCAAACCCGTATAACTGTGCAATATCGGTTAAACGTGCTTCTGGGTTTAATACAAACTCACCAAAAAACCTATCAGACTCTAAAAATGGTGAATGGGCTGCTGATGCGAAAAAACGACCGAATGCTGATCGGGCACTACTCGTTGCCAAAATCATTACCTGATCATCACCTAATAATTTATCCTGCTCATCAACATCTGCCATAATACCTCTGCGTATGACACCGACAACCTGGCTACCTTCAGTCGATGGTAATTGTCTGATGGTTGACTCAGCAGCGCGACTACCCGATAAAACAGGATAAATAAGCAGTTCTTTATCTTGCTCATGCTTTATTTTTAATTGTAAATACTCCGGTTCTTTGGCACTGGGTGGTAATTCAATTTGCAACCACCTTGCCAGCGGTGCCATTGTCCACCCTTGGAGTACCAAGGAAATTAACACCACGAAAAAGACCAATTCAAAATAAGTTTGCGTATGCTCAAGCCCGGCTAAGGATGGGAACAAGGCAAGGATGATAGGTACCGCCCCGCGCAAACCACACCAACTGATAAAGGTTTGTTCACGCCAAGGGAAATGGAATGGCAGCAACGAAATGAGTACAGCTAGCGGCCTAGCGATAAAAATAAGAACAACTGCAATGGCTATCGCAGGAATTATGATGGGGACTAAATTACTGGGAGTCACCAATAACCCCAACATTAAAAACATACCAATCTGGCTCAACCAGGCTATTCCATCATGAAAACGGTGAATATCATTGCTATAAGGCAACGAAGTATTTCCAATCATCACGCCAGTTATGAAGATTGCGAGGAAGCCACTTCCATCCCATAGTGTTGTCAGGCCAAAGAGACTTATGCCGCCAGCCAAGGCTAACAGAGGATATAAAGAAACAGGCAATGCAACCCGCCGTAACAATTGAGATAACACATAACCACCGGCAAAACCGATGGCCAGCCCTAATCCCATTTGTTGGAAAAGCTCGTTAAAAATGGTCCAACCTTGATTGCCCTCTCCACTTAATTGAATGATTTGTACCAAGGTAATGGTCAAGAATATAGCCATTGGATCATTGGATCCGGATTCAATTTCCAGTGTCGCGCCGGTGCGCTCTTTTAGTTCTAACCCGGCATTTCTTAACAAACCAAATACCGCTGCTGCGTCGGTTGAACCTACAATAGCGCCTATTAACAAACCTTCCTGCCAGGGTAAACCTAAAATGAGATGCGCCGCATAACCAGTTATGCCTGCGGTAATCAACACCCCCACGGTGGCTAACGATAACGCGGGTTTTAAACTTACTCGAAAGGTATCTCTGCGGGTTCCTAATCCACCGTCAAAAATAATGATTGCCAAGGCAACGTTTCCAAACAGGAAAGCTAAACTAAAATCATCAAATTTTACGCCACCTAATCCTTGCTCACCAGCTAGCATGCCTAACAATAGAAAGACGAGAAGAATTGGTGCACCGATGCGACGGGTAAGAACAGTCGCCATCACACAAAGTAGTGCAAGAATAGCTGCGGCAAATATATTTTGGTAAATAATATCTATGGACATAAATTTCCTAAGTAGGCCAAACGTCAGACAAGTACTTTTGGGTAATAATACTTCCTAGAGTCAATTTACTAAAATTCGCTATCACTTACATACTTTTTAATTGCAGTGCTCCTTAAAATGAAAAGTAATTAAGCGTCTAAACACGCTGTAAAGCTAATGCTCAGTGGCAATACTTCTGCGAAATAGGGCTAGGCTTGAAATAAGGAATACTGATCCTAGACCAACAATAAATAACAATTGGGGCCATACAATGAGTAAATCAGCTCCTCGAAAGACCACTGCTTGCGCAAATGCCATATAATGACGAGAAGGTAAAAGCATGGTGAATGGTTGTATAATATCAGGCTGACTTTCAATGGGGGTTAAACCACCAGAAAGTAGCATCATAGGGATAATTACAATCATTAGTAGCAGCGCAAATTGCGCCATGGTTCGCGCGATGGTGCCAAGAAAAATACCAATCGCCGCTGCAGCAAACAAATACAGAGTAGTGCCTGCCAATAACAACCAATGAGAGCCAACAATGGGTACTTCCAATATTTTGCTAACAATCAACCACATAGAAAGAGAAAATGCGACAAGAATAATCAATCCATTTGCCCAGACCTTAGACATCGCTATTTGAAATGAGTTAATTGGCATAACCAACAAATGCTCAATAGTGCCATGTTCTCTTTCCCGTAATAGTGCCGCCCCCGTTAGGATAATGGTTAGAATCGTGATTTGATTAAGTAAGCCATTGATCGCGCCAAACCACATGCCTGTTCCATTTGGATTAAAAGAACGACGAGAGACTAAAGTGACTGCGTAGCTTGTATCCTCATCTGACCGATTTACAAAATGATTAACTTCATTGTTTACTATGTTTTGGATGTAACTATTTCCCAAGCTAGCTTGTGAAACAGCTGTCGCATCCACGTCTATTTGAATCGTCGGTTGGCGTTGATCTCGCACATCTTTTTCAAAATTAGGAGGGATACTGATGACAAAAATAAATCGGTCGTGATCCATAGCTTCGTCAATCTCATTCGCTTGAATTAACTCAGGTTGTTTAAAATAAGGAGGATATAATGCATTTGCAATTCTTCTCGACAATGCTGAATTATCTTCATCAACAATTGCCACTGAAGCATTGTTGACCGATTCACTGACCGCCGTAGACTGCAAGTAAATATCAAGGCTAAAGGAATAAATAACTAATCCCACTACTACCAAGTCTCTTATGACAGTGCGTAATTCTTTCGTGCCAAGATAAAATATATTAGACCATTGTTTCATAGATTAGGCCTCTTGCTTCTTCAGTAAAGCCGAAGCTATGAAAACGAAAATGGGCCCAAATAAGGCGAGAATAAACAGATCTTTGGTTAAATCATTAAACCCTAGACCTTTAGTAAAAGCTGCAACACTCATATGCATGTAGTAAGTAGCGGGCCAAATTGAACCAACAAATTGACCAACGCCTTCTAAGGTTGATGTTGGTTGAATAATGCCTGAATATTGAATAGTCGGCATTACAGACAACACTGTAGTGGCAAAAATAGCCGCAACCTGAGATTTGGTCATAGAAGAGATCAGTAGACCGAATCCCGTCGACGCACAAACATAGAAGAATGCGCCTAAGGCAAGACCTAAGAAGCTACCTTTTAGGGGCACCTGCAACAAAAACACCACCATCATGGTTAGAATTAAAAAATTAATGAGTCCAATACAAACATAGGGAAGTTGTTTGCCGATTAAGAATTCCGTCGTGCTGGTGGGCGTAACGTAGAAGTTCGTTATTGTCCCAATTTCTTTTTCACGGGAAATACTTACCGCCATGAGAATCGCTGGAAACAACAATAACAACATTGCGGGTGTTTTGGGTCCGATGGAATAAATGGTTTCAAACGTTGGGTTATACCGATAGCGAGATTCCATAGTCACATTATAATAAGCATCGGCATCAATTCCCGCTTCAGTGGCAAGCACAGTTAGATATTTAATATGTCCACCAGAAACATAGCCTTCTATGGTACCTGCTCGAGTTGTATTTGCGCCATCAATCCAGGCTGACACACTAGGTGTTTGACCTTTTTTGAGATCTCGCCCAAAACCAGGCGGGATCACTATTGCTAGGGTTATATCATTAGATTTTAAACGTGATTCTAGTTCCGTTTGTGTTTGCAGTGCTTGTTTTTCAATAAAATAGCGAGAGCCTTGAAAATTACTGATGTATTGCCGGCTTTGGGGAGTTTGATCATGGTCAAGTACGGCAAATGTTAAATCTTCCACGTCTAGTGATATACCATATGCAATAACCACTAACAGAATTGCACTTCCTAAAAATGCGAACGCCAGCCGGATAGGATCACGAATAACTTGTTTAGTTTCTAAAAAGCTATAGGCAAGCAGTCTAAATAAACTAAACCTTTTGGGTGTTAGATCTTCGTCTTGAGTTGGGGTTGCCTGTGACAATCGCTCTTGACTTAGTGCTACATCTTGAGGCTGACTATGTCCTTGATTTTCGCCCATTGCTGCTTGTATATAATCAACAAATGCGTCTTCCAATGAGTCTGCGTTTTTCTCCGCCACTAAATTTTTCGGGGTGTCACAGACTAGCACTTGTCCGGCATGCATCAGGGAAATACGGTCACAACGCATTGCTTCATTCATAAAGTGCGTTGAGATAAAGATAGTCACTTTATCGCGACGAGACAACTCAATTAGCAATTGCCAAAAACCGTCACGTGCAACGGGATCCACGCCAGAAGTGGGTTCGTCTAGAATTAAAATCTCGGGCTCATGAATAACAGCCACCGCCAGTGAAAGGCGTTGTCGAATCCCTAAAGGCAATGATGACGCAAGGGAGTGCTTAAATTCTTCAAGGGAAAATCGCTCAAGTAATTCTTCAATTCTTGTTTTCATTTTGGCAACGGATAAATGAAACAACTTGGCGTGCAAAGTTAAGTTTTCCAAAATACTCAATTCACCGTATAAGGAAAAACCTTGTGACATAAACCCCACTCGCTTACGGGTTTCTAAATCGGATGCATCTACCTCTTGACCGAAAAGTGAGGCTTTACCCTCAGACGCAGGCAATAGTCCGGTTAACATCTTCATTGTGGTCGTTTTACCACACCCATTTGAACCTAAAAAGCCAAATATCTCCCCTGCTTGAATATCAAAACTCACATTATTGACCGCTGTAAAATCGCCGAAACGACGGGTTAACCCCTCGGCAACGATGGCGGGTGTTGCTTTTGATTGTTCGAACGGCGGAATAACCAGCTCAATGTCTTTTTGCTGAATTTCTTTGGGAAGAAGTTTTACAAATGCAGCTTCAAGATCATCAGTATTGGTTTTCGATTTTAACGCTTGGGGGCTACCTGTTTCTAATATAACACCGTTATTCATTGCCACTAAATAGTCGAAACCCTCGGCCTCGTCCATATAAGCGGTAGAGACAATTACAGTCATTGAAGGTCGATCTTCACGGATACTAGCAATGAGTTGCCAAAACTGTCGCCGTGATAAGGGATCAACCCCCGTTGTTGGTTCATCTAAGATAAGAAGATCTGGATTATGAATTAACGCACAACACAAGCCCAACTTTTGCTTCATGCCGCCTGATAATTTTCCAGCGGGTCTCTTTAAAAAGGCATTTAACCCAGTTGCCAGGGTTAATTTTTTAATTCTACTGTTACGCTCAGCGGAATTTAAATCAAACAACTTGCCGAAGAAATCCAAATTCTCTTCAATACTCAGTTCAGAATACAAGTTTTTTCCCAAACCTTGAGGCATAAACGCAATGCGTGGACCGACTCTATTGCGGTGTGCTTGAGATCCCATATCTCCGCCGAGCACCTCGAGTTGGCCGTCCTGTAATTTTCTCGCGCCAGAAATTAAACTCAGTAAAGTAGATTTACCCACACCGTCAGGCCCGAGCAAGCCAATCACCAAACCTGAGGGAATATCTAACTCTATGC
The DNA here is from genome assembly GCF_054782055.1 of Aliiglaciecola aliphaticivorans. Taxonomy (NCBI): domain Bacteria; kingdom Pseudomonadati; phylum Pseudomonadota; class Gammaproteobacteria; order Alteromonadales; family Alteromonadaceae; genus Aliiglaciecola; species Aliiglaciecola aliphaticivorans. The sequence goes on along the minus strand of NZ_BAAGTF010000005.1, from coordinate 6,529 downwards.
CATCTAAAGCTAGGTTCTTTTTATATTTGTGTCTAAGATTCCGAATTGTGGCAACGGAAGACTTAGTGTCTGCCTTAGCATAATCCATCAGTTAGCGCTTTCTTCAGATAGTGTTTTGCTAGGTGGAAAGTTTTGCAGCTCTTCAGGCCATTCCGAAGGCGAATCGTCACCTTCAGGGGCCAGACGTATATAGGCCATCCCACGCACACCTGTTTTTACTTGTTCAATATGAGACAACACTAATTCCTGAGGAATTTTCACTTTCACGCGAAACATTAGCTTATTTCGTTCATTTTGAGTTTCAACCTGTTTGGGGGTAAATTGTGATTCGGGTGAAACAAAACTGACAGTGGCTGGAATAGCGTAATCAATGATATCGAGCTTAACACGTGCCTCTGCACCTATGGCGACTCGATGAGCTTGATTGGAAGGTAAAAACACCTCCATGTACACATCAGCCAAATTAATAATGGTTAACACTTTACCACCGCTTCCTAAAACCTCACCCGGCTCTGCAAGGCGATAAAGTACCCGTCCAATCGTCGGTGACACTAGCGTCGCATCTTCTATTTGAGTTTTAATTTCATTCACTACGGCTTGCAACGCATCGACGTTTCTCTGACGAGAAATAAGCATAGCGTCTGCGGCTTCAACGGAAGCATCGGCAACCGCCAGAGCACTCACTCGGGTATCGTAAGTCTCCTTACTAACAGCTGACTTTTTAATCAAATCACTCGCTCGGGATAACTCTTGTTTAGCCAGCAACTGCTGAGCTTTTGCTTGTGCAATTGACGCGTTGGCTGAGGCAATTAAACTTTCTCCAGCTGCAACATCAGCTTCGGCACGTAATAATTGGGCTTCAAGTTGATCCGTATTAATACGAGCTAAAGCTTGTTGAGGTTGAACTAAGTCCCCTTCTGCAGCAATAACTTCCTGCACACGCCCTGCTATCTTAGTTGAAATATCAACCTGTACAGCTTCAATTCGACCGTTACCCGAAGCGAAATCTGACGGTAAAGATGGTTGTTGAATAAAACGCCAAAGCATCCAAGTTCCTACCGCAACGATGACGACTAAAATAGCAATAAAAGGTAATTTGTTACCTTGCTTCATTGTGTATCCTTAACGTATTTTTAATGTTTTTTAAAATAATTAAAGGGCTTTATAAACGTTAGCTCTTTGCTGATTTGAATCTAAAGACCTCTTTGTAGACTGCTCTATTTTGCCACTTAATAGTGCAATCAAATAATCGTATTTAACCTCATTTGGAATAGATTTGACTGAATTCATTCACTCTGAACCCAAATAGTATTGTATTGAATGAAGTATTGTTGAGTAAAATTCGATATCAGTGGGCGGAAGGACTTTGTGGTAATTTTGCAACTGTGAAACCGAAAGTGTTTTAAGGATCATTTTTAATTCTTTTAACCTAATAATTTGAATTTTAATGCCTAGCCCTTTGTTTATAAATTCGCAATTCCGCTTATAAAAATGTGGAAACTACGTAGTCCAATAAATTTAACAAAAAAGTCTATAAATTGACTAACTTGCCCTTTAATTAAGCATATAGATTAACAAATAACGGCAGATTTTTAGTTATTGCTAAGTTTAGAATACGTAGAAACCACAATGTAGGTTGCGCTTTCCCTTATTGTCGTAATTAGCTTATTTACTATACTTAATTTTGGAGAGCGTTTAATTAATCAGAGAAAATCTACCATGACAGTTAAACTAACCACGGATCATTCCCATTTAAAAATTGGCGAATTAAATGTCACAGTTCGCCCCATAGAAATTGAAGATAAGCAAATTGAGGCTGAATTTGTTAAAAATCTATCTGCGCAAAGTAAACACAACAGATTTATGGAAGGCATCAGGGAGTTATCCCCTTCGATGTTGGATAGAATGTGTGAAATCGACTATGTCAATAACATGGCTTACATAGCAACCATCGAAGAAAACGGCAAGGAAAAACAAATTGGCGTATGCAGATATATGAAAGGGAACCAAAACGATGCTAGGGAAATGGCCATTACCGTGGCAGATGATTATCAGAATCTAGGTATAGGTACTGAGCTGTTTAATCACTTGTATGTCCATGCTAGGGCAAACTGTATTAAGAAGCTTTACTCTATTGATTTACGAAGTAACCGTAAAATGCATAAGTTCGCCCATAGTGTTGGTATGCAAATGGACGTTGATCCGGAAGATGCTAACCAAGTTATTTATAGCATTTCGCCCTGTTAATTCGGCTAACATCATCACGCATAAAATGTACTAGTTCAGTTTCAGTGAAACGGGTAAATCACCCGTTTCACTTTTATTCACCTACTGTATATTTTATTAGGTTACTTTGATTCCCAAATTTTATGCTCTCAACTTTTTATGTTCATGATTTTGCGCATAAATTTCAGCTTTCTTGAGCGCCCTCAGCATATCGTCAGTGACTAAGACTACCCCACCCTTACTAATTCTAAACCCTCTGGCTTTATCTAATTCATGGTCAATGCCAATGTGTAAGTTATCAGGTATGCTGCACTGTTCATCAATGACCGCTGAACGAATTTTTACGTTTTTACCAATACTGACATTTGGAAGAATAACAGATTTTTCAACAACACTATTATTCTCCACCTGTACGTTAGAAAACAACAAAGATTGCTTCACTATTGCACCAGATATGATGCATCCCCCCGATACATTTGAATCAACCGCATAGCCAGTTTTAGTTTGTTCATTAAAGATAAACTTTGCAGGTGGAGATTGCTGTTGATACGTCCAAATAGGCCAATCTTTGTCATATAAATCAATATCAGGAGTGGCAGTAACTAAATCCATATTCGCACTCCAAAACGAATCTAATGTTCCAACATCTCGCCAATAGGGAGCGAAATTTGGATTTTCGGATCGAAATAAAAATGCCTCTACATGATCATTTTTAATCGCGTTAGGAATAATATCATGGCCAAAATCATGCTGAGAATTTGGATTTTTGGCATCTTCAATAAGCTTTTCAATGAGGAAATCTGTACTAAATACATAATTTCCCATGGACGCTAACGTTGAACCCGGTTTGTTTTTCATCACCCATGGATTAATAGGCTTTTCTTGAAATTCATTGATCCTATTGTTTTCAGCAACAGACATGACACCGAATTTCCCTGCCGCTTCTTCGATGGGCATCTCAATACATGAAATAGTCATATCAGCACCACTTTGTGCATGTTGCGCAAGCATATCCGCGTAATCCATTTTATATATGTGATCTCCTGATAACACCACAATATACTTAGGGGCATTTTCGCGGATAAAGCCAATATTTTGATATAAAGCATCGGCAGTGCCTGCATACCAACTATCTGAGTATTGTTGTGATGCGGGTAATAATTCTACATACTCACCTAAATCTCTGTTTAAGTGCCCCCACCCTCTGGCGAGGTGACGCAAAAGACTATAGGCTTTATATTGAGTGACAACGCCTATTCTTCTAATACCTGAATTAATACAATTTGATAGTGGAAAGTCTATAATTCTAAATTTCCCGCCAAATTGAACGGCAGGTTTTGCCTGATGTTGGGTCAATTCACATAAACGCGTGCCCTTACCTCCAGCTAGAACTAAAGCCAAGGTATCTCTGGTTAAATGACTCACATACCGACTATTTGAAATGACCATCTGCTTTCCTCTATTAATTAAATTATTTACTTAACTCAAGGTTTTAGAAAAATTGGTAAAACCATAAAAAGCTAGTTTTTACAGTTTCACTATTTGAAAATGATTATTTAAATTTTATTTCCGCTTTTACATTAGCTATTTGCGTTTTTATAAAAATTGAAGCTTTAGCGGTATTTTTTTGCGTTGTACTTATACAAATTAGTTTACGATTCTCACCAACCATAGGTTATTGGAGGTTTCTCGTAATTGATTGTGGAAAATACGTAATGTTTAGGAGGTATCTTTAAGGGGATTAAAACTTACCCGCCAATTTTGCATGAAAAAGGTAAGGAACAATGAATTAAACTATGTGAAAAATGATAGAAACTAACCCTTTCTTAGGATGATAAAAGGATTGCTTTCTTTAATAGAGGCTAAAATACGGGACTTCGGTTTATCACAGTTTTATGACAAGAATATTGTGGAAACCCCTAATATCTTTGAAAAGACCCTTTGGTTAGGATGATTGTGTGTAGACCCAGTCACACAGCAACTACCTGAAACATCAGTTTCAGTTCCTACTTGGAGTTCACCTATCCAACCATAGATGAACTCCGTTTTTTTTGCCTATTGTTCTGACAGTATTTTAATACGCACCAACTGTGCTAAGGTTTTTGCGCCTAATTTTTCCATCACATGAGATCGATGAACCTCAACGGTACGTTCACTAATGTTGAGTTCAGACGCTATCATTTTATTCATTGCACCATCGGCTACTAAGTCAAACACTTCCTTTTCACGGCTTGAAAGTAAATTGATTTTTTTAACTTCGTTTTGTTTGTTAAAAATACTGATGTTTTGCTTGGTATTTAATGCTAACGCTTCATTAATGCGATCAATTAAATTCTGTTCATTGAAAGGTTTACGAATAAAGTCTAACGCGCCATTTCGCATTGCTTCTACTGCCATGGGAATGTCACCGTGACCGGTAATGAAAATGATTGGTAGCATACTGTTTAACTGTTTTAACTTAGACTGTAATTCTAAGCCACTCATTTTAGGCATTCTAATATCGAGTACGATGCACCCTTTCATGTCATGATTAAATACCTCTAAAAACTCATTACCATTGGCGAATGTTTTAGCTCTAAGACCGATGGATGCTAATAACATTTCCATACCATCCCGAATCCCTTCGTCATCATCAATGATAAAAACCGTTTGTTGGTCAGTCATGCACTTTCTCTCCCGAAATAGGTAACGTAAAATAAAAAATGGTCCCGTAGCGTTCATTGTCTTTAAAATTTAACTGCCCACCGTGCTCTTCAATAATGGATTTTGATATTGATAAACCAATTCCCATACCATTCTTTTTAGTGGTACTAAAAGGTGTGTAAAGCTCATCTTTTAAAGCCTGAGACAAACCACATCCAGTATCTTCGATGGATACCTGTAACGTACTTTGTGAAACTTGGGTGGTCTTTATCGCTAATATGTTGCCATTTTTAAACTCTATGGCTTGCATTGATTCCATGGCATTTCGCAGTAAATTAAGGATAACTTGCTGTATTTGGACTCTATCTACAAATACTTCAACATTTTCGCCAATTGTATCAACCTGAATAGTAATTTCATGTAAACGTGAGACAGGCTCTATTAGCTTAATCACCTCTTCTATTAATATATTACTCGCCACCGCTTCTTTTTGGCTATCCCCCTTTTTTGTCATTCTTTGCACACGCTCTAACACACTTCCGGCACGAAGAGATTGTTGCGTTAACTTATCAAGTAATTCTGGAAGCCCATCATAGTGCCGCTTTTCACACATATTTTTAGCTGTAGCAGAAAACAAGGCTATTGCTGTTAATGGCTGATTAATTTCATGTGCCACTGCAACGGCCATTTCACCCAAGGCATTTAATCGGTCAAAATGGGCTAATTGTTCAGTCAGTCGTCTGGTTTTATCTTCAGAAGCCAATTGCTGGGTTATATCTCTTATTAAACCAACAAATACCCTTCCCTCTGGGTTCACTATTTCACTTACCGACAAATGTATGGGAAACATAGACCCGTCTTTACGTTTCGCGGTTAATACCCGACCCGTTCCAATGATATGAGTTTCATTAGTTTCCATGTATTTAGCCAAATACTGATCATGTTGTTCACTTTGTTTGGGAGGCATTAGGATTTTAACGTTTTTGTCTAAAACCTCCTGCAAAGAATAGCCAAACATTTTTAACGCAGCATTATTAAAACTTTTTATTTTTCCCACTTGATCGATTGTGATAACAGCTTCAACAACAGAATTCACGATAGCCTCAGCAAAAGCATGGCTATGCACTAAATCTGCTTGGGCTTGCTTTATGGAAGTAATATCGGTAATAAACCCCTCGAACAGAATGTCTTCGTCAGAATTGGAAGAGTTGCTCAAAATGGCCTCCCCCCTTTCCCAAACGTATTTAATTTCATTGCTCTTGGTTATAATCCTATATTCAAACTCAAAACGTTCTTTTTGTTCAACAGCCTCGTCTACTAATTTTGCAATCCGCGGATAATCTTCAGGGTGTAAGATTTGTCCCCAAAAAATAGCACCGCTTTCAAACTCTTGTTTGCAATATCCTGTTAACTCCTCACATTCCTCATTCACTAATACAATGGGCCACCCTTCGGTATTCAGTGATTGATATGCCATACCAGGTAACATTTTTAAAAAGTGTTCGTTTTTTTTGCGATCTTCTTTTAAAGACTTTTGGGGTTCTAGGGATTTTCCCCTCTAAAGTAACATAAATCGCCATACTCACCATATTTAAAGGCATACAAAGGTGGGTTACTTCTCCAAAGTATGGCAAATTATGAGGTTAACAACCCCTTAAAC
>NZ_BAAGTF010000004.1:0-146430 GCF_054782055.1 Aliiglaciecola aliphaticivorans | reverse complement strand
TAATGACTCCTGATCTAACATTGCATCCACGCCGCCTCTTCATTTTCAGAATCAGTGGCAATTGTGCCTCAGGTGGGTCAATTTTAAATTACCGTTAGTGGGTCAGTTTTACATTGCCGGTGACAACTTTTCAGGTATTGTAAACGGCGTACGCCCTAATGAAAAAGTAAAACCTTTAGTAGGTTTTGAAGGTTTTTCTTACGCTCGATTAATCGACGAAGGCAATGGCGTATATGGAAAAGTGCTTAAAGAAGTTGGGTTTTATACTGATTTAAGAACTGGCGATATCTTAGAGGAATGGACTAACCCCTATACCAACGAAACAGTCAAAGTAGTGCCTGTAGCTAACGACCCCTTTAACTACAAGTTAACACCTTATGTTCCACAAGGGCCCTCGTACGGCGGTTTAAATAAAACCGAAAAGAAAAAAATCCCCATGCTGTACCCATGGAAAGAAACCCCAAACAATACGGTGACGTTAAATTCACATATTCATTTGTTTTATCCAAATGCGTTGCAGCCAGATGAGTGGCCAAGAGAATCTTCAGGCCCAATGAACCGTGTTTCTGAGATGTTTAACTATGTCATCAATAAAGACGATTTGGCCAACCCAGACGTCACTAGTATTGAATATTCTGGGGCGTGGAGCCGAATTACCCCTTGGCTGCCGTGGATGTTAATGGGTCAAGCAGAAGGACATTGTTTCTACGACTGTAGTATGGGTGCGTATAACAGTTCGGAAATATTGTCGCCAAAAATCCGCGCGTATGCCGAAAAACATTTCCCAGAGTATTTCGAAGCACCAAAAGAGTGGTATGGACCCAGTTTGTCGAGTCTAGAGCACTATGCTCGTGAACAAACACCAGCCCCAGTTAAAAAATAAAATAAGAACCTCCCCCTACAAGTAAAAAGCGGCTAACAAGCCGCTTTTTTTTATCTTTTAACTAGCTAGTCGCTCTTTCCTGAGTTTCTCCAAGGACCCTTCCAATAGCATATAATTAATTGGCACTAGAATAAGCGTGATAAAAGTCGCAAATAAAATACCGAAACCTAAAGAAACAGCCATTGGGATCAAGAATTGTGCTTGGGTAGATTTTTCAAATAATAGGGGCATCAGTCCAATAAAGGTGGTTAAACTGGTCAGCATTACTGGCCTAAATCGTGAAGCTCCAGCGGTCAGAATTGCTTTTAACAGCTCCATTCCTTGCTCCCGCTTAGTATTGATATAGTCTACAAGTACTAAGGAGTCATTTACCACTATACCCACCAAGGCTAATAAGCCCAATAAACTAAAAATGGTCAAATCCATTCCCATGATCCAGTGACCGACCACGGCACCAATTGCGCCAAAGGGGATTACACTCATTACCACTAAAGGTTGGGTATAGGACTTAAATGGAATGGCAAGTAATGCATAAATCACAAAAAGCACAATTATCAAGCCGATACCTAAAGAGCCAAATGAATCTCGCTGTTCTTCTGCTTCACCTTCGAGTTCATAAGACACCCCCGGGTATTGGGAGCGTAATTCCGATATGTAGTTATTCAAATCATCCTGTAGTACTGTCATATTAGTATTATTTTTATCTACATCTGCGGTTACGCTAATGGTTCTTAATCGGTCAATCCGACGAATAGTAGACGGACTTTGACCTGGTGTAAGAGTGGCAATACTGGAAAGTGGAACCGTTTCATTATTCCCCACATCGATAAGTAAATTAGTTAGACTGGATAACGACTGACGTTCACTCAGCGGCAGCCTCAACATCACTTTCACGTCGTCTCGCCCGCGCTGAATACGCTGCACTTGTGAACCGAAAAATGCACTGCGTATTTGACCAGTTACGTCAGCTCTGGAAAGACCTAAAGCCTCCCCTTGTTTGTTCAATTCGATTTGTAATTCTTGCTTACCATCGGAAAGACTATCAGCAATATCATAAACCGTAGGATAGGTATTGAGTCGCTCAATCACTTTGTCAGCAACCTTTTCTAAGGTCGCCACATTATTCGAACTCAAGCGCACATCTATGGGATCCGACGAACGGCCTAACTCTGCTCGATAACTCAGTGATTCAGCGCCTGGTATATCACCAATAAGCTTACGCCACTCATTTAATAGCTGAGCAGAAGTAATGGATGAGGTTCTCGATTCTGGTGGACTTATCTCAAAACGAACACTACCTGAATTTGTCGAACCGCCTCTCCCACCGGTAGTGGCAAGTACATTTAAAATAACACTTTCACCGGTATCTTCGTCGACATATTTCTCTTGTAAATCGCGGGCATGCTGAGCAATTTGTATGATGTACTTATTTGTAATCTCAAACGCGGTTCCTGTGGGCATACTCAGAGACACCCGAACTGTTTCACTGGGAATTCTTGGAAAAAACACAAACCGAGTCCAACCGCTTACGATTAATGTCAGTATCACGGCAAATACACCACAGAAAACCATGATAGTTGTCCATTTGTATCTCAGAGTCGTGATAAGAGTTGGTCTGTAAAAACGCAGAATAGCCCGTTCGAAACCATCCGCAAACTTTTGCTGATACATGGAAAACTTACTTTGCTTAGTTTTTTCAGAACGCAATTTCAGGTGCTTCAAATGGGAAGGCAAAATAAACTTAGATTCAATCAAAGATAATAGTAAAACAGGAATGACCACGTAGGGTATCTGCGCAAAAATATCTCCTCTACGACCTTCAATAAAAGCCAAAGGTAAAAACGCAGCAACGGTTGTGAGAATGCCAAAAGTAACCGGCTTAGCCACTTCTAGGGTGCCTTGAATAGCAGCTTGTTCTCCTGACTTAGCCTTACCTAAATGGGTGTAAATATTTTCTCCGGTGACTATGGCATCATCGACAACTATACCTAACACTAAAATGAAGCCAAATACGCTCATCATATTTAAGGTCACGCCGAAAAATGGCATTAAAATAAAGGCGCCCATGAAGGCGACTGGGATACCAATGAATACCCAAAAGGCGATAGATGGACGCAAAAATAGGGTTAATAGTACAAGGACGAGAATTCCCCCTTGTATTGCATTAGAGGTTAGACTTGATATGCGGCTTTTAACAATGACAGAATCATCATCCCAGTAGGTTAAATTGAAACCTTGAGGTAATCCTTGTTGATGCTCATCAACATATTCTTTTACTTTATCCGCTACTTCAATAGCACTTTGTTGACCAATGCGATATACCTCAATAAAAGCACCTTGCTGGCCATTGAAGCGGGTGCGAACTGGGGTTTCTTCAAACCCATCAAGTATATTAGCTATATCATCAAGACGGATAATGGAACCATCAGGATTGGTTTTGATAGGAATGGCAGCAAATTCGTCTTTTCGATAAGCTTGTCCTTTAGAACGAATGAGTATGTCCCCACTTTCCGTTCTTAAGTTACCCGCGGACACATCGACGCTGTTATTGTCAATAATATCGGACACTTGATTGATGGTTAATTCTAGCTCGCGGATTTTGTCTAAGCTAAGCTCGATGGCAATTTCGTAATCACGAATACCATCCATTTCTACTTGGGTTATACCATCAATAGCTAGTAAATCATCACGCACATTTTCGGCATATTCCCTTACCTCTTTCTCGCTATATGGGGCTGTAACAGCCACGGTAATGACTTCTCTTTTACGATCCCCAAGGGCAACGACTGGGTTTTCAGCGTTGGCAGGAAAGGTATTGATTGCATCGACTCTACTTTTAATATCAGCCAGTAAATCTCGGCGATCGTAGTCACTATCGAGTTCAAAGGTAACACTGCCCCCTCCCTCCGAAGATTGGCTAATAATCTTAGTGATACCTTCGAGATCTTGCACTGCCTCTTCTATACGAATAGTAACACCTTGCTCAATGTCTTCAGGTGTTGCGCCATCAAGGGTAACGCTGACGGTTACCATATCAATTTCAAAAGATGGAAAAACTTCTAGGGGAATACGACCATTTAAACTCAACAAGCCTGCTGCGACTATGGTAATCATTAACAAGTTGGCAGCGACTGAGTTTTTTGCAAACCAAGCTATCATTTACCCTTCCTTACGTGGAGGTCGATTAGCACCTCTTTCGCTGTTGGGACGCTCAGGCCTTGAATTGGGGTCTCGTTTTTTACCAGCACCTTTGCTCTGCTTCTGAGAATGACTGGCATTGTTGATGACAGATACTGCGGTACCTGAGCTTACTTGGCCCAACGGAGTTACCACTAAGGCTTGTCCACTTTCTAAACCGGATTTAATTAACGCCTGGCTATCGTTTTGCCAAGCAACTTCGACTTCTTTTCTCAGCAGTACACCGTCTTGTTCAATATATACGTAACTACCTTGATAGATTGCAGTAACAGGTATAACGATAGCGTTATCAATAGTCTGCCCTTCTATTTCGGCGGTTAAATACTCACCAATTTTAATCGATACGCCACGCTCAATAGCTTGATTAAAGGGATCATCAATTTGCGCCACCACATATAATTGTCGCGATGCAGAATCTATGGAGCTTTCGGTGCGTATTATTTTACCCGTCCAGGTTTGCTGACCGATGAGATCAGACGTAAAAGTCACGTTTATGGGGGGCGTGGCGAGGGAATTGTCAATATTGGTTTCGGGTAGATCTACGAAGCCCAAATCATTGTTATTAATTGCTAAGCGAACCTCCAAATAGTCAGTAGCATAAATGCTGGCTAACTCGGTATTGTTTGAGACGACTGTCCCAATATCTACATTTTGGGTTACCACTCGGCCACTATAAGGTGCAATTATTTTGGTGCGTTTTAATGATAACTCTGCTTTTGTCAGTTGTGCTTTTGCAGAAATTAAATTAGCTTGTGCACTTTCTTGTTGGGGTATTCTCAACACCAAATCACTGGGTTTTTGCTTACCCCCTAACCGCTGCCAGTCTATTTTTGCTTGCTCAGAGCGCGCCATTTCTTCAGCTAAACTTTGCTGCGCAGTAATAAGGTTAGCCTTGGCAATATTGACTTCAGCTAAGTAATCGCTATCGTCAATTGCTAGTAACAAGTCGCCTTTTTGAAAAAATCCGCCGGTACGAAAGGCATCATCTACAAACACGATTTGCCCCGCAACCTGAGACATTAACGAGCTTTGGGTACGTGGGGTAACCACACCATAACTGTCTAGAGTGATCTGAAACTTTTCAGGTTGCAATAATTGCGTTTCCACGCTCAACACCGCAGCATTATTTGGCCGCTGACGTTTGGCTTCAGGAGGATTGTTATAGATAACCCACACCGCGACAGCAGCAATAAGCATAACAACGATGGGCAATACAATTTTTTTAGAAATTACCATTTAATCAAAGCTCTTGAATTGGGGCGTAGAGGTTGATTCCTCCTCCGAGAGCAACATGCAGTTGAACTCGATTCGCAATTAAGTCAGTTTTAATATCGATGAGGTTATTTTGAGCGGCAATAAGCCTCGCCTGAGCCTCTAACACAGTGGTGTAAGTTACTAGGCCTGCTTGGTATTGCTCAAAAGACAGTTTATTTGCAAATTTAGCGTTTTCTTCGGCCTTTACGGTGGCTTCATATCGCTCAATTAAACTCGCTTCTGCAGAAAGGGTATTCTCCACCTCCAAAAGAGCGTTTAATACCGTATCCAAATAACTTTCTTCAAGACGTTTCAAGGTTAACAATTCAATCTCTTCATTGGCCTTAAGCTTTCCAGCATTAAAAATTGGCGCTGAAATACCGCCGACCAAAGACCAGGCTGCAGAAGTGGATAGCAAATCTGATAGCGAGTCACTTGACGGCCCTCCACTGGCAGCTAGGTTAACTGAAGGGAAGCGTGCTTTGTGCGCTATGGCTAAAGCTGCATCTTGCGCCATCAATTCTAACCAACTGGCTTGTAAAGCAGGTTTTCGGGTGACTAGTTCCGAGGGTAAACCAACGGCAACATCAACATCAGGCAGGTTTAAAACCTGTGCAACCTCTAGTTGTCCATTAGGATAGCGACCCAGTAACCGTTCCAAGGCTCTAACACTCTCTAACAACGTTTGTTGGTTGGTTGCCAATGTTGATTTATCTGAGTTGAGTTCATTTCGAGCAAGATAAACGTCTAAGGATTCGTTCAAACCCGCTTGATAACCACGTTCAATAATGTCTAGACTATTGGATGAGTTCTGTACTTGCTGGGCTGCTAATTCTGTGCGCTGAAACGCCCTAGAAGCATTCGCATAAGCAATGATGACATCACCAGCTAATTGCAATCTGGCCTCTTCTAACTCTGCTTTTGTTTGTAAATAACTGAGCTTTGCTTGACGCTCAGCATCTGACAACGCTCCCCAAATATCCAGTTCATAAGATAGTTGAGCTTCTAGACTAAAACTGTTTCCACTACTGCTGCTGCGTGATGCATCAAATGAGGCATCGAGAGAAGGCCAAAAATTACTTTTTGCGATAATTAAATTCTGTTGCGCAATATCTAGTAAATAGGCTTGTGAACGAATACTTTGATTTGCCTCAATGGCTTCATTGAGTAGAACAGTTAAATGTTGATTATCGGATTTAGAGGTAAAATTAGCTAACCAGTTATCGTCAACTTGTTTGGCATTATGCTGGAACTGCCACTCTTCAGGTAAAGCTGGAACTTCCTTATTTTGATCCAATTCAACGGAGCTACAACCGTGCAAAAAAAATAACACCAAGGTTAAGGAAAACAGCTCTATTTTTTTGTTATATAAAAAGAATTTTGACAGCATAAAACTACGTGGATTAGGCATATTGACTAAAATAATACAGTGAGTCTAGAGGTTATGCAGTAACAAAAAATTGAATTTACGTAAACTTTACGAAGTTTGCAATTCAACTCAAAATATCGTCTATTGAACCTTTAAAATTTCGAATCAACCTGAAAGTTTATTGCAAATAAACGACAAATCGAAGAGATATTTCACATCTTGTGTCCTATTATTAAGACAAGCTAAATTAAAAGGTCATACTTATTCAGCTGATTCATCTGTAACAAGAGTAAGTTTTATGCCAGGTTGTAATAGAATAAAAATAGCTTTTCTTCGCGCCGATATGATCCCTCGGATACTCTTATTTGTACTTTTTTATTTCGCTTTCATCTCGACTTCTCAAGCAATCGATAAAAAACCAATAGTTCTAAGATACAATTTAAGCGGAACTGAATTTTGGATTCCTTTCGGGTACTCAAGAGATGACAAAAACCCAGGCATCTTTGCAGAACTGATTGACGTAATTTTGAATAAAGCAAACTTCTCCTATAAATTTTTTTATTACCCGCCTAAACGAGCAATTCAAGAATTCGAAAAAGACCAACTCGATATCGACTTTATGAGCCTTAGCTGGTTTAAAAATGGCGATCTGGGAGACGACTATGTGCAAACCATCGGCATTTTTGAATTAACTGAATATAACGTTACTTTACCTAAAAACGCTAAGAAATATTCTACGCCGCATAGTATTTATGGCAATCAAGTAGGGACAATCAGAGGCTATAGCTATTTTAATGATGACATGTTCACGAGAGTTGACTTCAGTTCAGAAAATGTATTAATTAAGGGTTTGAGTAAAGGTCGATTCGAAGTGGCTATCCTTGAAGGTTTAACCGCTCAGCACTGGGCTAATCATTATAATTTGGAAATTACCTTAGCTAGTATTCACTCCCGTGGCGACATCGTACTTAGAGTGCGCCGCGAATTTGATCACCTAATACCCGAATTGAATACCGCCATTAGAAAAATCAAAAAAGAAGGGGAAATAGAGAAAATTTTTCAGCGTTATAATGTGCTGCTAAACAATATGAAAATATAATGAATAAAGCAGTGAAATAAAGAGCGTCAAAGCTTGCTCGCTCTTTATCGATTAACACCACTATTTTAATTTTCCCTTTATAAGCTGCTAAGCAACGGCTTGTTGGAGTCCTTGGTGAGCAAGATATTCTTCGTAAGTTCCCTGAAAATCAATGACTTCTTGATCTTTAATTTCAATAATCCGAGTGGCCAAAGAAGAAACAAATTCACGATCGTGGCTGACAAAAATCAGTGTGCCATCAAAATCCGCCAAAGCATCATTTAGTGCTTGAATCGCTTCCATATCCATGTGGTTGGTGGGCTCGTCCATCACCAAAACATTCAAGTCAGCCATCATTAACTTACCGAATAATAGACGGTTCTTTTCACCACCCGAACATACCTTAGCTTTTTTATTGAAGTCATCGGCACTAAATAACAGACTTCCTAACAAACCTCTGACCATCAAATCGTTATGTTTAGGTGTGCGCCATTGAGACATCCAATCAAAAAGACTCAAATCACAATCAAAATCGGTAGAACTGTCTTGTGGGCAGTAACCCACGCTGGCGTTTTCAGACCATTTCACCATACCTTCGGCTTGCAAGTCATCCATCAAACAACGCAAGAAGCTGGTTTTGCCCACCCCGTTTTCACCAATGATGGCTAATTTTGCGCCGGCTTCAAGTAGCAGGTTAGCGCCTTTGAATAAGGGTTCATCTTCAAAACCAAAACTCATATCTTCTAAGGTTAGTGCTTGCCTGTGCAACTTCTGATGCTGTTTAAGTTGAATACGCGGCGTTCTTCGACTAGAACTTTTCACTTCGTCTAGTTGAATTTTATCCATCTTTTTAGCCCGGGAGGTGGCAAGCTTAGCTTTAGATGCATTGGCAGAAAAACGTGCGACAAAGGCTTGCAGTTCTTCTATTTCTTCGCTCTTTTTAGCATTTTCTCGCAACAACTGCTCTTGAATTAATGCCGCGGCTTCTTGGTACTTTTCATAGTTCCCCGGATAGATACGTAACTCACCATAATCAATGTCTGCCATATGCGTACAAACAGAGTTTAAAAAGTGTCTATCGTGGGAAATAATGATCATGGTGGACTTACGTTGATTCAACACCTCAGCAAGCCAGTTAATGGTATAAATATCCAAGTTGTTGGTTGGTTCGTCGAGTAACAATATATCTGGGTTGGCAAATAACGCTTGGGCAAGTAATACCCTTACTTTCCAACCTGGAGAGACTTGTGACATCAAACCGTAATGAAAATGTTCTTCGATACCCGCTTCTAACAATATTTCCCCAGCACGAGATTCAGCTGTATAACCATCCATCTCCGCATAAAGGGTTTCTAATTCGGCCACGTGCATACCGTCTGCTTCACTCATTTCAGGCTTAGCATAAATTTCATCACGCTCTTGTTTTACTTTCCACAACTCCATGTCACCCATAATAACGGTGTCAACAACAGAGTATTTTTCGAAAGCAAACTGATCTTGGCTTAGTTTACCCAGCTTTTGACCAGGAGAGATGGAGACATTACCTGAAGTAGGTGCTAAGTCACCACTGAGAATTTTCATTAAAGTGGATTTACCACAGCCATTTGCACCGATTAAGCCGTAGCGGTTGCCATTGCCAAATTTAGCCGAGATATTTTCGAACAGTGGCTCAGCGCCAAACTGCATAGTGATGTTTGCGGTAGATATCAAAATGGAATTCCAAATAGTAAAAAAGCAACAAAAACAAACCAAGGTTCACAATAAAAGCCCAATGTCGCTGCGCAATACTACTTAGTTCAAAACGGCGCGCACTATATATAAATTTAGCGGAAAAGTCGAGGGGATTTGATTATAAATCATACTGACATGAGTCGAAACGAAAAGAATACTTTGCAGTTAAACTTGCGCAAATTTTTAACTTTTTACCCTAGTCGCATAGTAAACACGGCAAAATTACCTCACTATGAAACCTGAAGTGTAAAACGAAAACAGCTCGGGTTTGAAATGACATTACTGCAAACCGTTACATCTCTCATGCCAATCTTATCTGTACTGGTATTTTTAGTTATATTACGTTGGCCGGCCATGCAGGCAATGGCCGTGAGCTTAGTGATAACAGCGAGTTTAGCGGTGCTAATTTGGCAGGTACCTTATGTGCAGATTTTTGCGTCTATACTTGAAGGCTGGATTATAGCTGCCACTATCTTAGTTATTATTTTTGGCGCAATTTTTTTACTCAATACACTTACACAGAGTGGCGCAATTTCAGTTATTCGGCAGGGGTTTATTGGCATCAGCCCTGATCGACGAATTCAATTAATCATTATTGCTTGGTTGTTTGGTGGCTTTTTAGAGGGTGCTTCAGGATTTGGAACACCAGCCGCAATCTGCGCTCCGCTTCTTATGGCCCTGGGATTCCACCCTCTTGCTGCAGTTGCCCTAGCACTCATTGCTGATTCATCGGCGGTTTCTTTTGGCGCTGTGGGCACACCTATTTTGGTCGGCATTAATCAAGGTCTTGGACATATTAGCAATGACAGGCTGCAACACATTGCCACTACAGCAATTAGTATTGATTTGTTTGTAGGTGTGTTTATCCCTTTGATGATGGTAAGTATTCTAACGCGTTTCTGGGGTGAAAATCGCTCATTCAAAGAAGGGTTAGCGCTTTGGCCATTTGCGATATTTGCCGGTCTTGCATTTTTGCTGCCCGCATGGCTTGTGGCCAATATCCTAGGCCCCGATTTCCCGTCGATTCTCGGTGGGCTTTTAGGCTTAATCATCGTTATTGGCGCAGTCAAACTGAATTTTTTAGTTCCTAAAAAAGTATGGCTATTTGCAGGTGAAGAAGCAACAAATAAGCAGCCTGAACCAGCGGTTCCCCCCCCTAAAAAAGCATCCGAAATGTCAATATACTGTGCTTGGATGCCCTATGTCATAGTCGCAGTTTTATTGGTACTCACTCGACTAGACTCCTTACCACTTAAACCCCTATTGACTGGTGTAAAAATCGAATTTAACCATATTTTAGGGACCTCAATATCCCATTCTGCTAGTCCGTTGTATTTACCTGGGGTTATATTTGTTTTGGTATGTGTGCTCACCTTCTTCTTACACAAAATGTCCTTACAGCAAATTAGCACATCATTTCGCTTGTCTGTGAAGTCGCTAGTGCCATCTCTTTTGACCTTAGCCACAGCCGTCCCCCTAGTCAGAGTTTTTATTAATTCCGATGTTGCCACCAGCCCATTGACAAGTATGCCTAAAGAGTTGGCGATGATGATGTCAGAATTTTTTGGTCAGTCTTGGCCAATGGCTGCCGCTTTCGTCGGTGCGTTAGGTGCATTTATTTCTGGATCCGCGACCTTTTCAAATATGATGTTTGCTGAGCTGCAACAAACTACTGCATTAACGCTAGAAATCGCCCCCAATGTGATTTTAGGGTTACAGATGTTGGGTTCAAATGCAGGGAATATGATTTGTGTTGTAAACGTAGTAGCGGCTTGTTCGGTGGTAGGTCTGAACAACCAGGAAGGTTCTGTTATCAGGCTGACACTAGTGCCAATGATGCTTTATTGTCTTCTCGCAGGTGCAGTGTCGCTTATTTGGTTAAGTGTTGTTAACTAACCCCAATTTAGAATTGAGGCTAGTTAAAACAGGCGAATTGTATAACGAGTTAGGGATTCAGCAAGCTCCCATTGCCCGTTAGGCTGACTCAGCTTTTCTAAAGCTGATCCTAAAGAACACGCTATACAGAACAGGTACGGCAATCAATGTCAGTACTGTGGCGAAGGCTAACCCGCCCATAATAGTCACAGCCATATCAGCAAAGAATGCATCAAACAAAAGTGGAGCCATGCCTAATATAGTGGTAATAGCAGCCAATGAGACAGGTCTGAGACGACTTAAACTGGCATTGGTAATGGCGAGTCTTGGCGTCTGTCCTTCCTCGAGAAGCAAATCGATTTCTTCAATTAGAACAATGGCGTTTTTAATTAACATACCAAACAGGCTTAAAAAGCCTAACAGCGACATAAAACCAAAGGGCATGTCTGTCGCTAATAGTCCGGCAACTACTCCCACGACTGCCATGGGTACTACCATCCAGATGATCAATGGTTGTTTCACTCGACCAAACAACAATACCGAAATTAAAAACATTACCAAAAATCCGACAGGTAGGCCTTTGCCTAGTGCTTCTTGCGCTTCATTGGCATTTTCATACTCGCCACCCCATTCAAGTTTATAACCATCTGGTAAATCAATGGCTTCCACCTTAGGACGAAGACGCGTGAAGGCTTCACCTGCAGTCTCATTAAAACCAGGCTCGGCTGAAATGGTAATTGTTCTAATTCTATTTCGACGTTGAATTAGCACATCTTCATTCACCAACTCTAGCTCTTTCGACACTTGTTGGAATGGTACGTATACCCGTTGCTGGGAGCTCCATACGCGGTTATTTTCAATGGCTTCAATGGGAGTTTGACCAACAGTAGCCATCTTCGCTTTGATGGGATATGAATAATCACCATCGCGCACTACCCCTAAAGATAATCCATCACTGGCATACTGAATTGCGTCATTAAAATCGGAGCGGGATATTCCTGACATACCGGCATTAAACTCATCATAATGAGCATTCAGAGCAAGACCTTTTTCACGCCAATCATGACGAATATCTCGGATACTCCCGTCTTGATTGAATACCTGTTGTGCTTGTTCTGCTAGCTGCCGCAAAATTAACGGGTCAGGACCAGAGAAACGAGCCTGCAGTTTAGCACCACCACCTGGACCAAACTGCATTCGCTCCATATAAAAATCAGCATCGAGATCAACATCCTTTAGCTTGGCCAAAATAGCTGGAGCCAACTCTTCGATTGCGTCTTTATCGTGTACGCGAATAAACAACAAACCGTAGCTTTCATTATTCGCTTCAGGAGCGTATGTCAGCGTAAAACGGTCAGCTCCTCGCCCGACAAAACTGGTTACTGATTCCACGCCGTCAAAGGTTAAGATTCGTTTTTCAGCTTGTTCAATTTTATCTTCGGTATAGCGTATATCTTGATCTTGCGGTCCCCAGTAATGAATAAAGAAAATAGGTGCATTTGATGAAGGGAAGAACCCTTGCTTCACATAACCAAAGCCAGCCAAAGCAATACCGGTGATCACAACTAACGAGGTGAGTGTCACCCACCTAAATCGCAAAGCTTTATGCAAAATATGTAAAAATACTTTTTGCGTTTTACCAATACTGTCCAGGTCTCCAGCAAACTTTTGTGATTTATACACATAACCACCCAGTACAGGCACAACAGTTACGGCTAACACCCAACTCAGCATCAGTGAGACTAAAACAACAAAAAACAGTGAATACAGAAATTCACCTGTGGCGTCATCAGACAACCCAATACCGGAAAATGCAGCAATACCAATAATCGTAGCGCCGAGTAAAGGCCATTGAGTGCGTTTTACCACAAAACTAGCGGCATCCACTGGTTTAGTTCCGCCACGAATTTTTAACATCATACCTTCTGCAACAACAATAGCGTTGTCAACCAACATACCCATTGCTATCACCATGGCCCCTAGAGAAATCCGTTGCAGCTGCACTCCCATTAACCACATGATCATGACAGTGCCAAGCACAGTAATAACCAGCACAGCGCCAACGATGACGGAAGATCGCCAGCCCATAAATAACCAAAGTGTTAGGGTGACCACCACCACGGACATAATAAGGTTCATAATGAATCCGCCAACAGAATCATCGACAATTTTGGCTTGGTCATAAATTGGAGTCAGCTTCATCCCCAGTGGCAAATCATCTAGCAAGCTATCAACTGTTTGACGAACGTGCTCACCCACTTCCACGATATTCACGCCATCGATAGCGGATACCGCTAAGGTGATAGCTTCACTGCCTTGATAGCGAATAAGAGAAGATTGAATTTCAGCAGGTTCGAGTTCGAGCCTGGCGATATCTTTAATACGTACGGAGCGACTGGTACCAGGTATGACTAATGCTAGATTACCGATTTCCTCCAATTGATTTGGAGACTCTTCTACAAGTAATCTGATTTTTTTGCCATCGACTTGGATCCGACCGCTATTAAATGGATTTAAATTGTCTTCAAATAACCCCACAATATCTGGAAAACTCATACCTAATCCAGCAATTAAATAAGGATCAATATAGGCTACAACTTGCTCTTGCAATACGCCGCTCACTTCAACTTTCGCCACCCCTTCAGTGGTTAATAATTGTCTGCGAATGATCCGCGCAAATTCTCGCATTTCATAAGGGCTAAAGTCGGGGGCAACCAACGCAAAGTACAAACCGTAAACGTCACCAAAGTCATCATAGACCGCAGGTTCTTGGGCGCCAACAGGTAAAGAGCCACTCATATCACCTAGCCGCTTTCTTAGTTCATCCCAAATCTGTGGCAACATATCGCCATCGTAGTGAGGTTGCACTTCAACGGTAATCTCAGACTGCCCTGGTGACGAAATAGACGTTAAACGATAAAGTTGTGACATTTGCTGGATGGCGATTTCCAGAGGTTCTGTAACCTGCTCTTCCACCTTCTTAGCACTTGCACCAGGAAACGCGGTAATGACCTTTACTTGTTTGATGGTAAACGCTGGGTTTTCCAAACGCCCAATCTCAGAAAGTGCAATTAAACCACCGATGGAAAAGACTAAAATAAGTAACCAGATATTCACTGGCGTACGCATGGCATAGCGCGCTATATCCATTTTATTTTTCTCCGTGATAAGGTTCGACTTTCATGCCCGCGTAGACTTGAGCTGCGCCTGCGGAGATAACAAAATCTTGCTCACTTAGTTGACCATCGACGACCACGAAGGACTCTTCCACGCTAAGCACATTAACTTGTACTTTCTCAACAGTTTGTCTCTCAGCAACATATCGCCAAACAAAAAAGCCATCACCATCATTGCCAACCAAGGCACGAAACGGAATTAACATCTCGCCATTATTGCTCGGCGTTTCAACAGTGACATTGACAACGGCGCGCGCACCTGGAGTAACTTGAAGTTGACTATTGCTTTCTAGTGCAAATACCGCTTGATAGGTTTGGGTAACGGCATCTGGCTGAGTGGAGTGCTCAATATAAACTAAGTCGTACCATCTATCTGGATTGCCTAAAATCGACCCTTGCGCTTTGATAATCTTACGGCCTGCATTTGCTGACAATACACGCTCAGGTACATTGATATTAAAATAGATCCGCGAAACATCTTGTAGTTGTGCTATGGATTGCCCTGTGGCAACGAAACTATTGTTATCAACTAAACGATTTGCAACAAGAGCATCGAACGGCGCTCGCAGTTGTGTGTATTCAAGGTCTTGTTGAGCGTTGGATAAATCGATTTCAGCTAGTTCATACTCTGTTTTAGCATCATCCAAATTACTTTGTGACACTAACTTTTTACTAAACATTGATTGTATACGGTCTAGCTCCCGTTGAGCTTGTTGCAGCCTGGTTTGCTGTTCTTTCACGTTTCTTTCAAAAGGCTTAGGATCTAAGCTGGCCAGTAAGTGCCCTTTCTTGACGTTTTCTCCGGTAACAATATCAGTGTAAATAAGACGCCCTGTCACTTCAAAACTTAAATCGATAGTTTTTACTGGGGAAACTACCGCCGGAAAAGTCGATTGATTTTGAATAGCAGAAGACATTACAGGGCTTAGCTTTACCATTCGAGGCGATGCAACTTCGACTAGTTTTTGGCTTTCTTCGCCACAAGCACTAAGTAAGCTCACTGAAGCAGTTAAAACTATACTGCTAACCAGCGTACGAATTGATATTTTCATTGGAGGTACTTCTCTATTGTTTAAAGCGAATAAAGCTATTGATAAATATTTAGCTTAAAAGTAAACTACTCGGTGTAGTTTACATTATCATTTAGTTGAAAGTAAACTACAAAATCGTGCCCATTCCCATATATTTTAGCTATCATAATTTTAATTACGTAGGTTTATGACAGAAGTAAAAAAGAGTCGCAGTGAAATAAAGCACGAAGCAATAGTGGAAGCCGCCAAAAGCGCGTTTCAAGAGTTCGGTGTGCAAGCCACCAGCATGGATCGACTTGCTGAGATTGCGGGTGTGTCAAAGCGAACTGTATATAACCATTTTGCAACTAAAGCCGAATTAGTCTTGTATCTGTTAACTGACAATTGGGAAACGTCATTGCTCAAAAGTGCTGTGGTTTATGATCCCGATAAGCCGCTATACGAGCAATTTGTCAATTTAGTGGAAGAGCAAGTAACTTCAATGAGCGATGAACAACACATAGAATTAGTTCGTGTTGCCATAGGCAGCTTTTTTTATGAGCAAGACACCCTAAGAAAGGGAATCGACCGACTTATTAGTTTAGAAACTGCTGCCCATCGCTTTATTAAAGCCGCAGTAAAAGACAATGCACTGATAATCAAAGACGTAAATTTTGCGGTTGATCAATTAAATGACTTAGTCAAAGGACGTTGTTTCTGGCCCTTAGTGTTTAAGTTACAATCACAACTTACTGAAAATGAAAAACGGTTTGTAATAGAGCAATCCGTCGATATTTTTCTAGATCATTATTCAAGTTCGCGAAAACAAGCTAAATAACAATGAAAAATTTTGCATACCTTTTTAAGCACTTATTAGCCTTAACACTAATAATTTCACTCAACACTTTTGCAAATCAAAATACTGCCATAACAGAGACTTCCCAAACTGCCGCATTTGAACTCATCGTTTTAGGCGATAGTGGTGGCATCGAAGATGGTAATTTAAGTGCATTTTTACTGCGCTCACTTAACAGTCGCAACTATGTCGCCTTAGATGCAGGAACATTAGTGAATGGTATAAATCAAAGCGTGCAACATAATGCTTTTGCTGATTTACCTATTGTTAAAAATGAAAGCTGGTCAACAGCAGGAACCATTTTAAGAGAGCATGTTAAAGGCTATCTAATCAGCCATGCCCACCTTGATCACATAAACGGAATGATAGTGGCCTCACCCGAAGACACAAATAAAAATATCTATGCATTGGCATCGGTAAATAACATGATTGGTGAGACCTACTTTAATGGTAAAGCATGGGCGAATTTCACCGACCGAGGCATCCCACCGACCCTGAATAAATATCACGTTGTTGATCTTCCCATTGGTGAACCCGTTAGCATTACCGACACGCAACTAAAAGTAACCGCTTTTAGCCTCAGTCACCCCGTGGAGTCCACTGCTTTTGTGATTGAGAATGGCAGCGATATGTTTGTGTATTTTGGAGATACGGGACCAGATATTGTCGAAAAACAAGGGAAGCTCGACGCAATTTGGACTTATCTAGCAGGGCAAGCAAAACATAAACAATTACGCGGTATCGTTATTGAAGCTTCATTTGAAAATGAACGCCCGCACAATCTCTTATTTGGTCACCTTACACCAAAGTTGTTGCTCCAAGAGCTACATAATTTTGCCTCTAAAATCGGTGGTGAAACGCCTCTACAGAACCTTAAAGTGGTCATAAGCCATATAAAATACACCTTGGCAGAAAACACCAACCCTCGACTTACAATCAAACGTCAATTAGATGAAGCCAACGATTTAGGCTTGCAGATTATCATTCCAGAACAAGGTCAAAAATGGGTCTTTTAAGGTGATATAAATGAAAGGTCGAGTCGCTACACTTATTCGTATTAAATGAAATTTTTGACGCTGTACTAAAGTACTAAGGCGAAATTTTCAACAACCCCCTAAGCTTCGTTTACATTTTTTTAACAAAAAAGGTAAACCTATGTTATTTGCTTATAATCGAGTCTTAAGTAGCTTATTTGGCCTGTTTTTTATCTTATCCTCAACGGTATATGCCGGTAGTTGGCAGAACAATCAATCTGTAGGTGGCTTTAGCCAAGTACATATATATACCCCAGATAGCGTCTCTTCTGTAGGTCAGGGACGGGCACTGTTGTTAGTTTTGCACGGTTGCACCCAATCGATTGATGCCTATTTAAATGCACAACTTGAACAAGCTGCCGAAGCTTACGGAATGGTCATTGCGGTGCCCAACGCCATGAATAAAGCCGGCTTTGGATGTTGGTCGTATTGGCAAGGAACGAAATCCCGAAGCGCTGGGGATTATCAAAACCTTATCAACCTAGCCACTGCCCTGCGCAGTGATTCAAGTTATAACATTGATGATGATCAAGTGTACATTTCTGGCCTTTCCTCAGGTGCTTCTTTCGCTAATACAACAGCTTGTTTAGCACCAGATATTTTTGCTGGTATGGGAATAAGCGCAGGACCTAGTATCGGAACGAGCTCGAGTGGTGCCTTGGGTAGTTGCGAATCGGCTAACGTCGCCAGTCGCTGCCAAACTTATGCAGGTTCTTTTGCTTCTCAATTCGATACACAGATTGCATCGATAGCCCATGGCGATGCAGATACCACTGTAGACAGCTGCTACAATCAACAAAATGCGCAGGGAATGGCCGCTGTTTATGGCGTATCACAAATACCTGGCAGTCAACAGATAACCCTAGCGGGCAGAACCGTCGATGAAACACTTTGGCAAGATAACCGTGTATCCATGCTTTGGTTAAATGGTGTTGACCATTCTTGGTCTGGAGGTCAAGGTGCAAGCGGTTCTTATATTAGTGGCGCAGGCATTAACTACGCAATGTATTTAGGTCAATATTTCGCTGACAACAATCAGCGAGTAAGTCGCAATGAAGCGCCTGTGGTAGAGACCCTAAATACTCAAGAAAATAGTGGAACCATTTTGATTAGTGGCACAGTTAGTGACATTGATGGTCAAGTAATGCAGATAAACTTCGAAATAGAAGACTCGGTTGGGAATACCTACTCACTTACCACCCAAACTTTTTCCAATAACAGTTTTTCTATTTCCAGTGCCAGTCTTCCTGATGAGCTATATAACGTTTCTGCCGTTGCTACTGATGATCTTGGGGCATTATCAGAAGTGTCTTCAAGTACCGTCAGAATTGGGCCACCACCTCCAGCTACAGCCCCTTTTTTAACGGATATCATAGCCACGGTGAATAACCAATGTGCCACGGTTTCTGGCAAAGTTGTAGACATTAATCAAAACTTAAGCAACGTGATAGTTAACTTTTCAACCGGCAATGAAACTGCTCAATTGCAAGGGAATACCTTCAGTGCTCAAGCATGCAATTTAGCTGGAGGTCAACAAAGTGCAACTATTGTGGCCAGCGACGCTACGAACTTGCAATCAACAGATACTGTAACCTTCAATATCGACGCTGGCCAAACAGCCACATTAGACCAACACATAAACGCGGGCAGATTAAACTACACAAACTATGCAAATTGTTATTTAGAGTACAGTACAACCCCATTTAAACTTAATGAAATAGGCACTTCAGCACAGCAGTGTCAGTGGCAAGATGACGACGCCAGTTGTACAGGACCCGTTCAGGCATGCAGTACATCAGATGGTGGCGGCGGTGATGACGATGGTGATGACGATAGCGCAAGTTGCGAGCAACACAGCACTTACAATTATTATCATAAAACCGCTGGACGCGCCTATAGCTCTGGTAATCCATATGCCCCAAATTATTTTGCGCAAGGTAGTGATGAAGCCATGTCAGGCTCGACTTGGGGAAGTACTAGTTTATTCAGTACAGATACGCAAAACTGGGCGATTGGCACTTGTCCGCAGTAGTGTTAGTTGAAACATTGTCAGTGAGCCTTTAGCTCGCTGACAATTTGTTCCTGTTAGTCACTCTAATGACAGTTTTTATGGTTTTTCAAATCTAACAAAAAAGACTGCGCCACTTTTACGGTTTCCAGCGGACGTTCAATATTAATATAGTGACCGCCACTTTCAAATGTCACTAGCTTGGTTAAACAGGCATTGGGTAAGGCATCAATAAATGCATCCGCTGTGCTTGTATCGAGGGCTTTATTGGCGGTTCCCCATAAAACCAAGCTTGGCGCTTTGACATGAGCCAATACTCTTTGAGGATCACCCTTTTCATACAACTTAAATGTTGTAATAGAGGTTTTATCACGATCTTGAATATTTAAAAAATCCAATTTACGCTGCAGAAATTCAGGCGTAACTTTAGTTTTGTCATTGATATAGCTGTCATAAAAGAACACCAGATCGTCTTTGGTAACGACCGGGGAGTACAAAAAGCTGCTAGTACGTTTACGCGAGGCACCCTCTTTTTTAGGCGCTTTTTTAACGGCGTTCGCAGTTTGAATACCTGCAGAATTAATTAATACCATAGAGGTCACTCTTTCAGTACGTGTGGCCGCATAACGAAAAACGACCATACCACCGTAAGAGATGCCAACAATGCCAAATTTTTCAACGCCAACATGATCCATTAAGCTATCGATAAGGGTGTGTGTGCGGTCAACGGAATAGTTATTATTGGCAATGTTGCCAGACATACCAAATCCAGGAATATCAAAACGCACTACCCTAAAACCAGATTTCAACAGTTCTTGTGTCCACACATCCCAATCATATAGATCACCTAGTGTTCCATGAACAAGCAAAATAACGGGCCCTTTACCTTCATCTTTGTAATGTACGTTGACCCCATCTAAGTCAACAAACTGAGACTGACTAACAGCATATTTAGCTCGAATTTCTTCCATGGTGTGAACGCGAGTGGTTTCAACCTCAGGCACTTCAGTATCACTAAAAGCGGAAGGAACATTTATCACATATAGACCGATACTGACTATTGCGGCGAGTAACCTATTTTTAATTTGCATTTGCTAGTCCTTTTTTATGATATTAATCCTTCAACATAACGATAAAAATCTTCTCTGGCATTAACAAATGTCAACTTTCAGAAGTTTTTTCTACTAATTTTATACAATTTCTTGGCCTACCCTATTTAGTCGAGTCCACTAAACGCTTTTTTGATTGTTATCAAATTATTTTGACCGGAATAGTGCTATACGTAAACCAGTCGCTGAAACTCTTTATTGAACAACATCAGGAATACACACTTTGCTTTTTTCATCTTGCATACAGCCATTATTCAACAAGTTTATACTGGGTCTAGTTCTTATCTTTTCAATTTCAATTCATTGTTTTGGATTAGACTCAGAAACCCTAACCCTGACGGCTAATGACCGCAATATTTCTGTGTGGAAATGGCAAGCGAAAGGTGAAGAAAAAGGCGTCATACTATTTTCCCACGGCGCCCTATCTGCTCCTTGGAAGTACGATCCTTTAATCCAACCATGGATTGAGCAAGGTTTGACCGTTTATGCTCCTTTACATATTGACTCAACTGACCACCCTGAAAATCATAAATACTCTCGCAATATGTCGTGGCAGGCGAGATTGGAAGACATGCAATTATTAGCAGACACCTTCGGTGGCGAACATTATATCGCTGCGGGCCATAGCTATGGTGCACTAACGGCTCTCGTAAAAGGAGGAGTAAAGGCAACGATTCCTGAAGGTATGAAGCCTTCCCAAGCAGATCCCCGTGTTGTCATGGTGTTAGCATATTCTCCCCCCCCTGCAATGCCCGGGTTGATTGATAAACAAGGTTTTTCAGGATTAGCGGTACCCGCTTTGATTCAAACAGGCACTAATGATATTCCCATGGGCGCTTCATTAGACTGGTCGGCACATCTTGATGCTTATGAGATGGCACCAGCGACAATGGATCATTATGCTTTGGTGTTGGATGATGTAGACCACTATTTTGGCGGGGCAATTTGTCGTCCTGAATTACCAGGTCCCAAACAACTCGACGAACTTAAACAAGTCAGTGATATTTCTGAACTTATTATCAATGGTTATTTTTTCACTGAGCAAGACGCAATCAACCAGCTTAACTCTTTACTTTCCTCTGAAGGGCCTACGATGCTGAGCAGAAAATAGTGCATAACTGAAAATCTGATGGTTTTAACAACCACCTCAATCAACAGTTTCCCAAAGTATCGGGGCCAGGTGTCCCCCTTCAATACACTCTGCTAAATTTGAACTCTAATTTGAGCAGCACAAACTGCTCAGTTAGATTCCTATTCTTAGGGTGCACTGCATATCAGTGCCATTAAAATGTTCCAACATTGATATTTGTCATTGCGTGAATCCCCCCCCTCGCTATTCTGGTTTTCAAATCTTCACGGCTATTAAGACTGATAGAGCCAGTAGTTAGTTAACACTCACTAGTCGCACAAGTTAAGCACCTGAGTTGAGTAAACCTAAGGGGAAAAATTATGAGTTATCGTTTAGGCGTTGATGTCGGGGGCACATTCACTGATTTGCTTCTCATCAATGAAATATCAGGACAAACCTACACAGCCAAAGTACCTTCCACACCCCATGATTCGTCAGAGGGGGTATTAAACGGTATAGCCCGCATCTGCCAAGAATCCGGCGTTGACCCTAAACAAATTCATAGGGTGATGCACGGAACCACAGTAGCAACCAATGCGGTATTAACGGAAAAAGGCGCGAAGGTGGGGTTGGTCACAACACAAGGTTACGAACAAACCTTGCAAGTGGCCCGCTCGTTTTGTCCCGGCGGTTTAGGTGGCTGGGTGAGTTTTGTGAAAAAAGCCCTTTTAGCGCCTTTAGAGCTCACTATTGGGGCAAATGAGCGCATCGGCGCAGACGGTAAAGTAGTAACCAAATTAGATAAAGAAGCCTTACGTTCAAGCATGCAAAAATTGGCAGATAAAGGAGAAGTGGAAGCCATCACAATTTGCTTTATAAACTCCTATTTGAATAATGAACATGAAAAACAAGCTAAAGAAATCGCTCAACAAGTTTTTGCTGACATGCCTATTTCCATTTCCAGTGAAGTGGTACCTGAAATGCAGGAATATGAGCGTACAGAAACCACAGTTGTTAACTCCTATGTTCGTCCAGAAGTCGCTAAATACGTTAATAACTTACAAAATGCGTTAATCGACCGCATGGGCGAAGATGTTCAGTTATCGATCCTACGCTCAGATGGTGGCCTTGCATCAGGGCGAGCATCTGCTGATTCCCCCGTAAATTTGCTAATGTCTGGCCCTGCCGGTGGTGTTTCCGGTGCCATTTATTTTTGTAGTCGAGCTGGATATAACGACATACTAACGTTCGACATGGGGGGTACTTCTACTGACGTCGCACTCATTCAAAACGCAAAAGCCAAAGTACGTCGCGAGACTATCGTTGGGGATGTTCGAGTACGTGCGCCCTCGGTAGATGTTCGTACGGTTGGAGCCGGTGGAGGTTCAATTGCGTTTGTTCCTGAACTCACCAAAGCTCTTCGGGTAGGCCCAGAGTCCGCCGGTGCAGTGCCTGGTCCTGCAGCCTATATGAAAGGCGGGGAAGAACCTACAGTATGTGATGCCAATGTGGTGCTTGGTTACCTACCAGCAGACGTACAGCTAGGTGGGGCCATGGCCATTGATCGCGAAGCTGCGGTTAAAGCGGTTCAAAAGGTGGCTGATGGTATGGGCATCGATTTAATGGACGCCGCTGAAGGTATCATCAAAATTGTTAATGAAGCCATGTTTGGAGCCTTGCGTTTAGTGTCTGTGGAGCAAGGTTATGATCCGCGAGATTTTGCCTTGGTTGGTTTTGGTGGTGCAGGTCCTTTACACGCTAATGCCTTAGGAATTCTGACTGAAGCTTGGCCGGTCATTGTGCCACCCGGTCCAGGGGTACTTTGTGCCTATGGTGATGCAACTACGCAAGTACAAGATGAAGCTGCTCGCACCTATTTGACTTTAGCTCAGGATACAGACGCTAAGACCCTTTTGTCTGACCTCAATGATTTAAAAGACCGTGCTTCAGAGTCGTTAATTGCCGATGGCATAAGCAAAGACGATTTAGAAGTGATCTATCAGGCTGACTTACGTTATGCAGGACAGGCATTTGAAATCAGTGTGGAGTTTAGCGAACAACAATTGAAAGATCAGGGTCTAGATGTTTTAACCGGGTTTTTCGACAAAGAACATGAAAAGTTATTTACCTTCAAGCTCGAAAATGGTCATGAGATATTGATGATCCGTGCCGTGGTAAAAGCCCAATCCAGCCCAATTGCAGAGCGTAATATCGGTCAAGCTGATTTTGCTCTGAGTGACTGCAAAATTCAAGACACCCGCTTTTTCTACGATGGTCAATGGCATGACGGGGTGATTTATGACCGCAAAAAGCTACATCAAGAATTAGTTGTGGCAGGTCCCGCCATTGTTAACGAAATGGACTCTACCACTGTCATTTTACCAGGTTATCAAGCCAGCATTGATGGTGTAGGCAACCTATTAATCAATCCGGCTGTTTAAGGGGAATATTCTTATGAGCGCAATTATTTTAGAAACCAACAAAACCCCGTTACAACGAGTTGATGTTGACGGTGTAATTGTCGATATTATTGAAAATGCCTTACGAAATGCCCGCGAAGAAATGGATGCGGTTTTGTTTAGAACCGCCATGTCGCCGGGAATACGAGAACAAGGAGACTGTTTTCCCCTAATAGCAAATCGCGAAGGTAAAATGGTAGTCGGCCAAATGGGCTCATTTATTACGGGTTTTACCGATGCCTACGACGGAACGCTGGAAGAAGGCGATATTATTTTAACCAATGACCCTTACATGTGTAATGCCGCTGTTTCCCACTTAAATGACTGGTTGGTTTTAGTGCCAGTGTTTAAAGAGGGGCGTCACATAGCTTGGGCAGCGATGTTTGGACACATGTCAGATAATGGCGGTATGGTACCCGGCTCAATGCCAATTGAAGCCACCTCAATATTCCAAGAAGGGGTGCGTATCCCGCCGGTTAAACTATATAAAAAAGGGGTGCTACAAGAGGAAATCTTAGAGCTTATTTTACACAACGTACGCACGCCACAATGGAACCGTTTCGACTTAAATGCCCTGGTTGCCGCCTGCAAAACGGCATCCAAGCGTTGTAACGAATTAGCCGAACGATTCAGCGATGACATCTTTGATTCCACAATGCAGATCATGCTTGAACGCAATAAGATGGCAATGGGTCAAATTATTAAGATGTTTATACCCGAGGAGCCACGCGAGTTTGCCGATTATTTATGTGATGACGGCATGGGAATGGGACCGTACAAAATTAACTGTAAAATGTGGCGTGAAGGCGAGAAAGTCATTTTCGACTTTGCTGGTACTGATCCCCAAGCGCAAAGTTCAGTAAACTTCTATTTGAATGAAGAAATGTTCAAAATGTTTTTTGGTTCATTCACCATTAACGTTGTCGATCCACAAATTATTTTCAACGATGGATTCTACGATTTAGTGGATGTTCGGATCCCAGAAGGCACCTTACTGAAACCTAAATATCCTGCGGCTCTTTCAGGTCGAACCCATGCTCTAGGTCGTATTTTTGATATTCTTGGCGCTTTATTGGGTATGGGAGCCCCACAAGAGCTGCTAAATGCTGCCGGTTTCTCAGACTCTCCCCATTTATTTTATTCGGGTTATGACGACCAAGATGAATGGTTCCAGTTATTTCAAATTGGTTTTGGTGGTATACCAGGGCGCCCCGTTGGAGACGGACCCGATGGGCACTCATTGTGGCCAGGATTCACCAATGTTCCTAATGAATTTATTGAATCTTACTTTCCCATGCGTATTGAAAAATACGAGACCATCGCCGATTCAGGGGGAGCTGGATTGAACCGCGGCGGCAACGGTTTAACGGTAGCTTACCGCTTTTTATGCGATGGGCAAATCGCTATCCATGATGACCGTTGGTTGGTCCATCCCTGGGGAGTAAACGGTGGCGAGCCAGGGATGCGCTCTACTAAACGTATTGTTCGCGTTGACGGTAGTGAAGAGTGGCTGCCAGCGAAATGTGAAAACATTAAAGTGAAAGCTGGTGATGTATTGCACTTCAACACTTGGGGTGGCGGCGGCTGGGGAGACCCTTACGCCCGTGATCCACAAAAGGTCCTTGATGATGTAAACCGCGATTTAGTTACGGTTGAAGGTGCACTACGTTATGGCGTTGTGATCAGCCATAACCAAATTGATGAACAAGGGACTAGTGCACTTAGAAGTAAACTTCGTGATCAGCGTGGGGAAATTCCGCTGTTCAACCATGGTGGCAGTATCGAAGAAATTAAAGCCCGTTGCTTACAAGAAACTCATCTTCCAGCCCCCATAACACCATCATTTCAACAAATGAAGAATTAACCTAACAACAGTTTAAATTCAGATACGCCGCCAGCTTATAGCTGGCGGTACATTTCAGGCATGTATCTGAATTATAACCAAAACACGAAATTTGGAGAACAGATTACATGGTTACTCAAAATAGCCCTAAAACCCTTTACGACAAACTCTGGGAACGCCGTTGTATCAGTACATCGGAAGATGGAATGTCGTTAATATATATCGACCGACACATTGTCCATGAAGTGTCATCAGCACAAGCCTTTGAAGGTTTACGCGCGGCAAATCGACAACCTTGGCGCCGCGATTCAGTTATCGCCACGCCAGATCACAATGTCCCTACCACCGACCGCGAGTCAGGCATAGAAGGGATCGCTGATGATATATCGCGAATTCAAGTGAAAACTCTCGATGATAACTGCCATGACTTTAATATTCGTCAATTTGATCTGAAGGATAAACGTCAGGGGATCGTACATGTTATCTCTCCCGAACAAGGTCTCACCTTACCAGGCATGACCATCGTCTGCGGTGATTCACATACTGCCACCCATGGTGCATTTGCAGCCTTAGGCGTTGGCATAGGTACCTCAGAAGTTGAACACGTATTAGCCACCCAATGTTTACTGCAACGTAAAGCAAAAAACATGCTGATTGAAGTAAACGGTGAGTTGCACCCAGGGGTGACAGCCAAAGATGTCGTCCTTTACGTAATTGGCCAAATTGGCACTGCTGCGGGTACTGGCTGCACCATTGAGTTTGCCGGTTCAACTATTCGCGGATTGACTATGGAAGGTCGTATGACAGTCTGTAACATGGCCATTGAAGCGGGCGCGCGAGCGGGACTAGTAGCCTATGATCAAGTAACTGAAGATTATATTAAGGGTCGTCCTTTCGCTCCTAAAAACGCGTTATGGGACAAAGCGACTGCCATGTGGAAGGACCTGCATAGTGATCAGGGAGCCCAGTTCGATCTGCAGTATCAATTTAGAGCAGAAGATATCAAACCACAAGTGAGTTGGGGCACGTCGCCAGAGATGGTGATGTCAGTGGATAAACTCATTCCAAACCCGGCATTATTTGAACAAAAATCAGAAGATTATCAAAAAGCCCTTAACTACATGGGTTTAACCGCTGGTCAAGCCATCACAGATGTCACCCTAGATCGGGTGTTCATTGGCTCTTGCACCAACTCCCGCATCGAAGACATTCGCGCCGTTGCACAAATGGTAGAAGGCAAAACAGTAGCTAAAACAATCAAACAAGCATTAGTGGTACCCGGATCAGGTTTAGTGAAACAACAAGCTGAAGATGAGGGTCTGGATAAGATTATTTTAGATGCAGGTTTCGAGTGGCGGGAACCCGGCTGTTCCATGTGCTTAGCAATGAACGCCGACCGTTTAATGTCAGGTGAACACTGTGCTTCCACCTCCAATCGTAATTTTGAAGGCCGCCAAGGTAGTGGTGGACGTACTCATCTAGTCAGTCCTTCAATGGCAGCCGCTGCCGCCATTGCTGGTCACTTTGTCGATATCACTCAAGACGGAGTTCTGTAATGAAAAAATTCTTATCTCACACTGGAAAAGTGTTACCTTTTGATCGTAGTAACGTTGATACTGATGCGATTTTGCCAAAACAATATTTGAAATCCATAAGCAAATTTGGCTTTGGCGATTGGCTATTTGATGACTTGCGTTATTTGGATCCGGGTGATGTTAGAACAGACTGCACAACCCGCAAAATTAACCCAGACTTTGTGCTAAACAAACCCCAATTTGAAAATGCCAATATATTACTTGCCCGTGAGAACTTTGGCTGTGGTTCGAGCAGAGAACACGCTGTTTGGGCGTTAAAGGGTTATGGGATTAGGGTAGTCATTGCCCCTAGCTTTGCGGATATATTTTACAACAACTGCTTCAAAAACGGTGTTTTACCCGTTGTATTGCCGGCCAATGTGGTGGATAGCTTATTCAAGTTAACGGCCCAACATGAAAGTATTCAGCTGACTGTTGATTTAGAGAATTGTAAAGTTAGCTATGGAAATGAACAAA
This sequence comes from Aliiglaciecola aliphaticivorans, assembly GCF_054782055.1. Lineage (NCBI taxonomy): Bacteria > Pseudomonadati > Pseudomonadota > Gammaproteobacteria > Alteromonadales > Alteromonadaceae > Aliiglaciecola > Aliiglaciecola aliphaticivorans. The sequence continues at coordinate 118,427 of NZ_BAAGTF010000004.1, read as the reverse complement.
GTTGGTCATTTACAGTAGATGAATCGAGACGCCAAAATTTGTTGCAAGGTCATGATGAGATTTCAATTACTTTATTACAAACAGCGGCCATTCAAGATTTTGAAAACAACTTGAAATCCTCCGAAGAGTGGTTGTTCAGCCAGTAAACTGCAATTACTGCCTTAGCCACAAAATATGAGGTTAAGGCAAGCAAAAAAAAACGGATATTGACTATTCAATATCCGTTTTTTATTAGCCCAGCGGCTCTAAATAGCGCTACAACACTGCGCAGATGGTTTTCCATTCAAGATAGTTATCCATCGCTTGCTTTCCACTGTCACGGCCATAACCAGAACTCTTCATGCCACCAATGGGCATGGCAGGGTCAAACATGGAATGGGTATTAATCCACACAGTGCCAGCTTCAATTTGTCGAGACAATCGATGAGCACTGGATAAATCTTGCGTCCAAACACTGGCCGCCAAACCATATTCGTTATCGTTACTCCATTGCAACGCTTCATTAATATCGTCATACGGTTCTGCCACTAGCACAGGTCCAAAAACTTCCTGGCAATGGATGGGACTGGTGGTTTTCGTACCTGTTACTACTGTGGGTTGAATAAAAGTACCTGCACGACCAAAACGTTCCCCACCGGTTAGAATAGTGGCACCTTCAGCCTTCGCACCTTGAATGTACTGTTCAATTTTCTCCCCTTGCTGGGATGACACAACCGGTCCCATTTGGGTTTCTTGGTTTAAACCATGACCCACTTTCAATCCAGCACCATACGCTGCAATACCCTCAACCACTTGGTCAAAAATAGAGCGGTGAATATAGGTACGGGAATTGGCTACGCATACCTGGCCACCATTGAAAAAGATACCATTGGCAATTCCCGGGATAGCTAGATCTAAGTCAGCATCTGGTAGCACTATGGCGGGCGACTTTCCCCCCAGCTCCAAAGTGACACGGGTTAGGTTTTGTTTACTGGCTTCAACAATTGCACGACCTGTGGTCGTTGAACCTGTAAACGCCACTTTATCAACACCTGAATGGCTAGCTAGTACGCTTCCGCACTGAGCGCCATCCCCTGTTACTACGTTCATCACACCTGGCGGTACGCCCGCTTCGGTAATTAACTCAGCTAAACGCAACGCAGTTAGGGAGGTTAATTCAGCGGGTTTATGTACAATGGTACAGCCTGCAGCAAGGGCAGGTGCTAGCTTCATGGCAGTTAGAATTAAGGGTGAATTCCATGGCGTGATTGCAGCAACCACACCGACAGGTTCACGAACGGTCCAAGCATGAACTTGTTTACCTTCAGGTTGATAATTAACTGACGGATTTAACGTATTGCCGTCTAAGGTAAGTGCTTGTCCGGCGAAAAATCGAAACTGTCCAGCAACTGCAGGCACTTCTGCCCAACGAGCTACAAACCAAGGTTTACCTTGGTCAAGTACTTCTAATTCGCACAATTCATCCATATGTTGATCAACCAGATCCGCAATACGATTTAAAATCATACTCCGTTCCATGGGTGTCATGGTTGCCCAAGGACCTTTTAATGCTTGTTGCGCTGCGGCGACGGCATGATCCACATCAGCCTGATTTGCATTGGCGATACGCGCGATCACCTTACCTGTAGCAGGGTCGCTGGTTTCTAAATACTGGCCACTTTTGGGAGCGCAATACTCACCGTTAATGAACAGTTGTTTATCCGGTGTTGTCGCAAGCAAATCGCGAACAGCTTGGGTTTGCGGCTCTGGAATCACGTCGTCGTTTAATGTTGCAGTAGTCATAAAAGGCTCCTTATTCGATGTCAAATCGACTTATATTTGGCCAGGAATATGATGGGCTTGCTGATGTTCTAAGTACCAATCAGCAATCTCTTCTCGCGTAGTCCACCACACATCAGGTAAGGTTTTTGCGTATTCTATAAACTCACGGATAGCTCTAATGCGATAGGCTCGTCCTGTAACATGTGGATGTAAGCCTACGTTCATAATACGCGCCTGAGTCGCACCTTCTTTATACAATACATTCAACTCTTCAATTAAAATATCTCGGTATTCATCAGTGGTGTGGCCACGTCGGGTGATGATAGTAAAATCGTTGATTTCATTTGAATAAGGCACCGACACTATAGGCCCATTATCTGTGCGGATCATGAAGGGTTGATCATCATTCATAATGTCGCAATAGAACTTATAACCTTCTTTAGCGAGTATCGCCGGCGTATTAAGTGTACCCCGTAGAGATGATGACAACCATCCAACAGGACGACGTCCTACATACTCTTCAAACATACTGATTGAACGGGAAATCACTTCTTGTTCTTTTTCGGGTTCATGGGCGAAGTTAGTCAGCAGTTCGCCTTGTTCGTAATTGTGGGTAATCAGTTCCCATCCGCGGTCCAGGCAGGCTTGTACCATAGCCCCACGACGCTCAAACGTAACCGCGTTAGTCGTGCAACTAGCTTTTACCTTTAACTCATCAAATAATTCGTATAAACGCCAGATACCTACTCGTTGACCGTATTCGCGCCACGTATAATTGGGGAAGTCTGGGGTGTTACCGGGAAGGATGTCGGGTAATACTGCAGGGCCACCCGCATAATATGGCTCATCAGTGTCTTTGGTTAAATCCCAAGTTTCAAGATTAAAGGTTAGGATTAACGCGACTTTTTTACCATCTGGCCATTTCAATTGGCCACGTTCACTAATGGGGACGTAATTATATTCCATCTTAAAATTCCTCTAACAAGCGACCAAAACCAGTCACTTTATCCGTGATCCCGAAGGTGCGTAGTGCATGCCAATAAGTAGCAGTATTAATTGCAATAACAGGTTTACCGAGCTCAAGCTCTAATTTAGGAGCAAGACTGGCCATACATAAATTGGTTCCAACTTGCACAATAGCGTCTACGTCATCCCCATTTAGTTTTGCCACAGTTTCCCGGGTTAATGAAAACGGAGTTTCCGCAATGCTCAACCAGCTAGGTCTTTCTAATGGGATATCACGTACCGTTTCGAATCCATGATCACTCAGGTAATTTGCTACCTCTTTATTTGCAACGGGGAAGTATGGCGATAAAAAGGCAACTTTTTTAATCCCACCAATTGCTTGCATAGCAGCAACAACTGACTCAGAGCCCATAGATATTCTTAAGCCCGAGAAAGATTCGATACGATTTTTCCAAGCCTCTGCGCCTTTCGCTCCGCCGTAAAATGTTACAGCCGACATTCCCATTACAAGGTAGTCAGGGGCACAGGTAAGTACGCCTCTTACAGCTTCTTCTGTACCCTGGTCGATTAAATTTGTGCCCGCCATAAAACTCTCATTAGAGACCGCATTGGCGTTTTCAATCACGATACGACTGTAATGATTTGTCACTCCTGCTGGGCGCATATCATCAAATTCAGGTTGTACAATAGTATTAGTTGATGGACCTAACACACCAAATTTAGCTCGATATCCGAGTGCGTCTTTCATAATTATTCCTATTTGATTTTGTTTGCTTCTTCAAGGCTGGTAAACATGGCTTGTCGTCTAAGGAAAGCTAAACGTTTTTCGTCATCATTACAGATATCGTGCATTTCTTGTAAACGCATAGCATGGTTTTCTTCAGGGCTATGCTCTAACAACTTTTTGTTCTGCATGGTTTGCGCCTGAATAAAACTATGGGTAACTGGACGACGTTGGGCGTCATACAATTCAAAATTAGCGTCATCGTGACCTTCGGTAAGGTTTAACTTAATTTTATCTGCTAAATTCCAACCGTCATGAATACCGCTGTTCATGCCAAAGCCACCTAATGGGTTATTCATGTGACAAGCGTCACCCACTAAACAAACTCGACCATGATTAAATTTCTTGGCAACGCGCTGATGTACCCGATAAATCGTTCGGTGTTCAGTTTCCACATCTTCACGGCCAATAAGATCACGGAAAACTTGGTTTTTCTTTTCGTCTGAAAGTAAGTAATCGTCTGGTTGATCTTCACTCGCAGGTACCAAAATTCGCCATACACTTGGCACACGAAGAAGCACCATCCATTCTTTAGGATCAGAGACATAACTCACGTATGCAAGGTTGTCGATGTAGTCTTTTAGCTCAACTTTAGTAGATAAAGTTAGGAACTTCTCAGGATAAGTGAAGCCTTCAAATTCAACCCCTAACCATTTACGAATAATGGAATTACCACCGTCTGCTGCAACCAAATATTTAGCTTTCACTTTTTCGATGGCAAAAGGCCCCTCTAAAGCGACTTCAACGCCATCTTCGGTTTGCTCAAAATGGACTACTCGGTGACTAAATTTCACCTCTGCTTTTGGATGTTTATCTAATTTTTCAGCAACCATGCTGGCTAACACATGCTGCTCGCATTGTAAGCGATAAGGAAACTTCTCTTTGCCCTCTAATTCAGATAAATCGAACTCGACAACTTCGCCAGTAGCACGTTCGCGAAAATGATAAATTGGCGCTTTTAAACCACGTTCAATTAATTCATCCGCCATCCCTAATTCATCGAGCATTTCTAATGTTGGTGGATGAAATGTTGAAGCACGCAAATCAACTGCGCAATTTGGACCCGCTTCACATAACATTACATCAAACCCCATACTTGCAAGTCGATAAGCAGTAACGGTTCCCACTGGTCCTGCACCTGCCACAATGATTTGTGTTGATTTCATAGTTACTTAACCTCTTATAATAAGTGAGTGTTCACTTTTTCTATTAATCGCTTTTATAGCTAACATTCATAGGTTAACTCAAAGCAAAATTGCTCTTTATTTGCAGCTCAAATCAGACCAATATTGATGAATGGGAACTTGAGTGTTACCACTCTTTGTTCCCATTTTGCGTGTCACATATCTTGCAGTCTTTTAACTAGCAAAATCATCCTTCGCTGAACTGGGTTTACAATTCGTAAGACACACTAAGTCGCCAAGTCATTGGGTCAGCCATAAAACGCGGTTGCAATAAACTAAATCCAAAACCAGTAAAGGCGTATTTTTCATTACCTAGATTTTTACCTGATAAAGTGACTTTCCAACCGTCGTAGGCATAGGCCAAATAGGCATCAATTAATGTGACTGGCTCGATATGGCCGATTTCAGAATTGTCTGCAGTTGAATAGTAGTCATCGCGATGGTTAAGGTTGGTCCCCATCATCAAGGTGCCATCACCAATGTCTTTTGTATAATCCAGACCCATGGCATATTGGAACTCAAATACGTTGGTCATTTAATTTCCGACTAAACCACCGTTTGTAGCAACACCATTAACGTTTACCGACGTATATTCGCTATCCTGAGAAACACCGTTAGCCCAGAAATTTAAATTGGAGGTTAAACGCACATAGAGTTCAACTTCCAGACCAGTGTGCTCAGCATCATAGTTTTCAGTAACGAAAGAACCTACTTCGTCCACAGATTGTTGTTGTAAACTTGAGTATTCATTGAAGAATCCCGCAACATTGATTCGTAAACGGTTATTTAACCACTCACTTTTCATACCCGCTTCATAGGCGTCCATCACCTGCATATCAAACGGTGTATTTAAGCCTTCAGCATTGGATGCCAAACTATTATAACCACCCGCTTTAAAGCCTTCGGTAAAGCTAGTGTATAAAAGCAAGTCATCATTCGCCTGGTAATTAAAGGCAATTTTTGGTGTGAATTTTTTAAAGGTGTCTTGGCGTGCTACAGGAGCCGTTTCTAAAGTGGCATCGAGTTCTTTATCATCCCGAGTATAGCGAGCCCCAAGGGTGAGTCCCAACTTATCCGTAAGGCCGATATTGACCTGACCAAAGGCAGCATAACTCTTAGTATCAATATCAAAAGCACCATAGGAAGGTGCAAAAAATACTTCAGAATTGACTATTTGCTCGCCAGATTCAGTGAAATAATACAAGCCTGCTATATAGCTAACTTTGTTGTCATAGGCTTCACCCTGCAATTGCACCTCTTGACTAAAGCTTTTTTGGTCACTTGTTGAGATGCGGGTAAAGAGTTCTGCGTAACCATCAACGGGAACCCCTAGCAAAGCGTAATCCACACCACCACTAAAGCCCGTTGACCAGTCATTCTTTAATTTTGACCAAGAAGTAATAGACAACAGCCTCATGGACTCATTTATCTCTTTAGTCAGGTGTAAACTTGAGCCGTATTGCTTATCGTCAGTGAAAGATTCAAAAGGAGATAAGACTGTATCAAATTCACCTGAAGTAAAGGGTATTTCATCGTATTCGTTATCTAATTGCAGAGGATCAAGTGCCGATGCATAAAGCCCATCACTTTCATAATCGGTGTAAAACAACTTCCAGCGCGCCGTGAAAGTATCACCCTCATAAAACAAATCGCTTTGAAAACCTGAATAGTCTTCTGCGCCAACTTCTTTGTCTAAAGAAGCATTATATTGACGGCCACCATCACGTGTACGGATCATCCCGGTGATGCCGCCTCGCAAGCTTTCGTCGTCATTTAGTGGGCCGCTCACGGTAAATTTATCGTATATTTCGTTCCAACTACCTATTCCAAATTCATTTTTAAATCGAAACAACTCATCGGGTACGCGGGAAATAATTTTCAGGGCACCAGCAGAACTATTTCGGCCATACAGGGTACCTTGAGGACCCCGCAATACTTCTATTCGCTCGAGGTCTAAGGATTCAATAAATGAAGCAGCTAAACGAGGTTGATAGACATCATCAACGTAAATTCCAACTTCGGGTTCTGAGGTAATAAGCGCCCCATCAGTCACCCCTCCACCACGAATAAATGGAGTAATTCCAGCACTTCCCCCTGTTACACCTTTAATCATGACATTTGGCATAACTTGGCTTAGGTCCTTGGTATTATCAATCTGCATTCTCTCAATGTCTTCTGGACCAAGAGCAGAAATAGAAACCGGTGAGTTTTGAATATTTTCAGCTTTGCGCTGGGCAGTAACCGTTATTTTCTCAATAGCCAAATCATCTGCAGATGTCTGTTGAGCTAAGGTTGTACCTGATGTAGCAAGCAAGGAACCTGCCGCTAAACTTGCATAAAGTTTTATTTCAGCTTTTTTCATACTTTTTTCTCCGACCTATTTGTTATAATTTTTTTTATAGTGCTAGTTTTTACTTGGTTGGTTGAAAATCATGTCATTCTAATGTTTAAACTTTAAGCAAAATTCAAATTAACAAAATCCCTCTAACTACATGATTTAACGTGACTTTTTAAACGTTCGAAGCTATATTTATGCGTCGTCCGCCAGTTAAATCTATCCTTATCCAGCTCACTTCACTATGACATTTATCAATGTCTACTCACTAAATTCGTGACTTTTTAATGGGGTCTCTACATACATCGGTAACAAAATTGCGCCATGTAATTTTTTAACTGCAACGGATTCAGCAAGCACGGTTAACTCCCATACCAGAGGTATCAAAACTTCCTTGGGAATAGTAATCTTGAGGATTGAGCTTGTTCTGTAATAGTGTTAATTGTAATCGTTCTAACAAAAGCACAGGACCCGTTGCGTACACCACCACATTGCGAAGTTCCGGGCGCATATTCAAAATAATATCGAGTGCTTCTGTAACTTCTTCCGATAAATTTGCACAGCCAGGTGGCAAGGTTTGAATCACTTCAAATCCACCATAGGTGCTAGTTAAATCCAGGTAGAAATCTTCAGCAGCTTGACCTTGCCAAATGACAGTAACACTGGCGGCTTGCATTGCTTTTGGCAAAGCCTCTAGGGTTGCTAACATTGACAATACGGGAGAAACATTACGGCCATAAATGACAAAAAACACATCACGCTGGCTGACATTTCGTAAGAAAAACGCGCCTTTAGGTCCTTCCAGACTAAGTAGATCTGCAACTTTCGCCTGTTTAAACCAATAGAGGTCCATAGGATCTTGATTATTTGCTAATACATGCAATGCAATTTTTTGTGGTTGGGTGTTGCCATTTAGTTCAGTAACACAATATCGACTTGAAACCCCACCCGCCTGAGATAAGTCTACATACTGACCGGCAAGGTAGGAGAATTTGACTATCAGCGGTAACTGCAAAGTCACTTCTAAAACATCTGGAGTTAACCACTCTAGAGAATCAATAGCACATGGTATGGAGCAAACTTTAGGAACGGAGACTTGTTGCAGTTGGCCAGCATCAATGTGCACATCGGTCAGTGCAGTGTGGCAACAAGTTAAAATCCAATTCTCATCGATTTCTTGTTGTGAAAGTTGTTGGCAACGATAACTCTCAGATTGACCTGTTAGCAACTTCACTTTACAAAAACCACAGCGACCAGCACGACAGCTATGGTTGATTGGATAGCCGGCTTCAATACTGGCATCAAGAATGGTCTGCCCGTCTTTTTGCTGAAAGACTACACCATTTTGAGTGCTAATTTTCATGAATGAAACTTGCTCAGAAACCACATTATGCAACCGCTATCATTGCTCAGTTGCCATTTGAAAACCTTTCGGCAAACCGGCATCTGGAGTGAATCCAAACAATTCTACCTCAGCGGGTAAGCTGTCACGCAGGATCTGTCTAGCCAATAATAAACGTTGATAATTAACCCCAGTTTTTAGGCCCATACCTTCTAGTAAAAACACCAAATCTTCGGTGATGATATTGCCTGATGCACCAGGTGCAAATGGACAGCCACCAATGCCAGCCATCGACGAATCAATTGTTTTGAGGCCGACTTCCAATGCAGCCATTACATTTGCCAGGCCCTGACCACGGGTGTTATGAAGATGTATTCCGGTAAGTTTATCTTTACCCACTAAATCCCATATACCTAGGGTTAACCGTTTAACTTGGGTAGGCGTGCCAAATCCTGTGGTGTCAGAAAGGCCCACTTCATCACAGCCAGCTGCAATTAGTTTATCCGCCATCTCGAAGACTTTAGATTCAGGTACGTTACCTTCCAGGGTGCAGCCAAAAGCGGTAGACAGTCCCCCTTCTAAAATAATGCTATGGGGATTATCAGACTGATCAATAAGCTCACGTATTTTAACCACTTCTTCAATTACCTGAGCGTGTGTGCGACGCACATTTTTTAAACTATGGGTCTCTGAAACGGAAAGCGGAATGGTAATTTTATGGGCGCCAGCTTTCACAGCATTCTGAGCACCTCTAAAATTAGGAACAAGTACAGCGACATTTAAATTAGGAATTGAACGGGCAAATTCGACTATTTCAGCGGTATCAGCTAATTGCGGAAGAACGCTGGCGGGAACGAAGGAACCCACTTCAATTTCAGGAAGTCCAGCAGCGGCCAAAGCACTGATCCAACGCTTTTTATCAGCCGTTGACATAATCGGTTTAATACTTTGCAGACCATCTCGTGGGCCAACCTCACTAATTTCAACATCAATTTCTGACTTCATTCACTACCACCAACCAAATAAAGATATAACCATATATCATTCTATCTTTTACTTCAACAGTAACAAGCTAGAATCAATAGCAATGCCAAATTGAATTGGAGTCTGTAATCGTATCTAATCGAAAATTGAAGCTAAATTCACCCATATCTTAGGGAATCACCTGACGACTTATTGCATCAATGTTATAATAATAGTACATTATTAAATATTGTGTAATTCGGTTGGTTGAAAATTATGTATATTATTGAACCGAACTCATCACTAAACACTGCTATAGAAGTGTAACCAATTATATTTATGGAGAGCGTGTGAATACCAAAAGTAAAGCATCGATTGTTTTAGATAAGTTGGCTGGCATAGTTGGTCAAGACTACGTTTTAACTGATGCCGACTCATGTAGCTTATATGCACAAGACGTCTTTACTAAAGATATACCGGCCCTTGCCGTTGTTCAGCCAAGTTCGACCCTTGAGTTATCTGAAGTCGTGAAAAATGCAACCGCCCACAACTATATAACCATTCCCCGTGGTGGAGGTATGTCTTACACGAGTGGATATGTACCGCAACATGAAAACTCAATCATCATTGATATGAGCCGAATGTCAAAAGTGGTCGAGATCAATAAAGAAGACATGTACGTCACTGTCCAATGTGGTTGCACTTGGAAAGCACTTTATGAAGCGTTAAAGAATACCGGCTTACGTACTCCTTGCTGGGGAACCTTGTCGGGTATATACGCTACTGTGGGTGGCGGTTTATCACAAAATGGTATGTTTTGGGGTTCAGGTCAGTTTGGTGCCATTGCCGACTCAGTAGTGAGTATGGAAGTCGTCCTTGCCGATGGTTCCATACTAGAAACCGGTGCAGCAGCGCAAGTCAATGGAACCCCCTTCTTCCGCCATTTTGGACCTGATTTAACAGGTTTATTCGTAGGTGACACAGGTGCACTCGGCTTTAAAGCGCAAGCGACATTTCGCCTAATGCCAGAATTGACCGCCAGAGAATATATTTCTATGGACTTCAAAACTTCCGATGATGCATTGAGCACCATGAGTGAAATTTCTCGCCGTGGCTTGGCCATGGAGTGTTTCGGATTCGATCCTTTCTTGCAAGCTCAGCGCAAGCAACGTGAAAGCTTAGCCTCAGATGCAAAAGCCTTAGTTGGCTTCATGAAATCAGCAGGATCCATCGGTCAAGCTATTAAACAAGGTTCAAAGATTGCCTTCGCTGGTCGTGGATTTATGGATGATGTTGATTTTTCAATTCATGCATTTATTGAAGAACGCTCAACTCACGGGGCTAAACAATGCTTGGAAGAAATTCGAGCCATTGTGAAAAAGAACAATGGTAAAGAAATAGAAAATACAATACCTAAGATTTTGCGGGCCAATCCTTTTGGCCCAGTCAATAATATGGTTGGCCCACAAGGCGAGCGTTGGGTGCCGGTTCACGGTCAATTCCCTCATTCAAAGGTGATTCCCGCATTTAACGCTGCTGAGTCAATTTTTAATAGCCACAAAAAAGAAATGGAACGATTAAATATTGGTGTTGGTTATTTATTTGCCGTTATCTCTACCAATGCATTCGTAGTGGAGCCGGTATTCTTCTGGCAAGACTGTCTCAATGAACTACATGAAAAGAGCGTAGAGTCTGGGCATTATAATAAATTGAAAAAGTTTGACGAAAACATCGAAGCACGAGATACAGTAACCCGCATTAAAAATGAAATTGCCGCTAAGTTCAGTGAAATGGGAGGCGTACATTTCCAGATTGGAAAAGCTTATGCATATAAAGAAGGTATAAAGCCCACCGCTTTAGATCTTATTAAACGCATCAAAGAGCTTGTTGATCCCAACAGACTTGTTAACCCTGGATCTTTAGGTTTATAAACGACTAAATGCATCAGTATGTTGTAAAGGCATAATCATTGAAAAGGGCAGCGTGAATGACAAATAGTGTTAAAATGTTGGATGGTAGGTCAATACCAAAACTTGGTTTAGGTGTTTGGCAAGCGACGAATGAACAAGTTATCGAAGCAATTACCACGGCTTTCGAAGCTGGTTATCGGTTAATTGATACAGCATCTGTTTATGAGAATGAAACGGGTGTGGGTGAAGCGCTTAAGATGAGTACTTTACCCAGAGAAGAAATGTTCATCACCAGTAAACTTTGGAATCCGGATCAAAGCAACGTTGAACAAGCGCTAGAGGATAGTTTGACTCGTTTGCAACTTGATTATTTGGATTGTTATTTAATTCATTGGCCTGCACCTTCTTTAGGGCAATACACCAACGCCTGGAAAGGATTGATCAAAGCGCAACAAAGTGGCTTGATTAAGTCCATTGGTGTGAGTAACTTTTTACCCGAACATATCGATACATTGATTCAACAAACCGGTGTGACACCTGTTATTAATCAAATCGAAAAACACCCCCTGTTTAGCCAACAATCTCTGTCTGAATGGTGCACACAGAGAGGTATTCTTGTTCAAGCGTGGAGTCCGTTAGCACAAGGTGGAAAAGGTATTTTTGAGCAACCAGAAGTAACCACTATTGCCGCTAAATATGCAAAATCTCCAGCACAAGTCATTTTGCGCTGGCACTTGCAACACAACACCTTAGTGATACCAAAATCAGTGACAAAATCTCGTATTGTAGAAAATATTCAAGTTTTTGATTTTACCTTAACACCTGAAGAAATGACGTTAATTGATGGGTTAGACAAGCATCAACGACTTGGACCCGACCCTCTCGAATTTGTTTGAGAAAAATAGATACCTAAAACACAATGACTAACATTGGGAATAATATGAACAAACATTATCCATGGCTCATCGCCTTTATCGCGTGTATCGCATTGCTTGTCAGTAATGGCATGAGTATTTCCGGTTTATCCGTTTTTGATGAATCACTGCTTAACGAATTTGGTTGGTCGCGGGGCTCTCTCAAATTTAGAGATATGATCACCTTTGCCACCAGCGCATTACTCGCGCCTTTTGGCGGTATCATACTCGATAAAATCGGCGTTAAGCGTTCACTATTGTTTGGTTGGTCATTACTTGCCATTGCTTATACTTTGTATAGTCAAATTGAATCACTGCAAGGATTGTACGTGGTCCATGCGATGCTAGGCTTAGTGCTAATATTCTGTGGTCTAAACCCAGCGGTTATTTTGGTATCCAATTGGTTTACTAAAAAACGTGGAGCCGCCATAGGAATAGCGTTAGTGGGAACTAGTCTAGGGGGCGTATTATTTCCCCAGTATGGTTTATATATGAACGAGCTATACGGATGGCGTTCAGCAAAGCAATGGGCTGCGCTATTCCCAATTGCCATGTTGGTTATCGTGTTATTTTTTGTGCAAGACAATCCATCTAAAAGAAAACAAAACACTCAATCCAGTGATGAAGCAGAACCAGCCTTACCTCCCACCGGAATGGATTATTTAGACGCTATTCGCACTCGTACTTTTTGGGCGTTAACCTTAGTGGCGATGACAACATTCTATACGGTATTAGGGGTTCAAGCGCACTTATTCCTTTACATGCGCGATCTAGGATTTGAAGCAAGCACTGCTGCTAACGGCATTAGCTTATTTTTCACTTGTGCACTTATTGGGAAGTTTGTATTCGGATTTTTAGCCGACCACATTCACTTCAAAAAAGTGTTTATTGGCAATATTTTAGTGATGTTGAGTGGTTCTTTATTGTTAGCTTTGATGAACAAATCCATTTTATGGGAAGCAATTATTTTGTTCGGTCTTGGTTGGGGTGGCGTTTACACTACAATTCAGTTGTCAGCGGTTAACTGTTTTGGCTTAAAGTCGGCAGGAAAAATACTTGGAACCATCACGGTTTTAGATTGCCTAGGGGGCGGTTTAGGTATTTGGCTTACCGGTGTGTTTTATGGCATGAACTCAAATTACGACTTAGCGTTTTGGGTGTTCTTTGGTCTGATATTAGTGGCAATTCCTTGTATTACTCAAGTAAAAGAAACGGCTTTCACCCAATCCAGCAAAAATCCGACTTAGATATTAAAACATTCTATGGCTCTAATTCGTTAGAGTCATAGAAAATACTTGGCTATTTTTGCATTTCACCTAAACACATTTCTCATATTGGTTTCCAACTAGCCCATCAATTTAACCCTCCCCCCTTTGCATTAGAAAACCAGCCTGCTTTTTGAGACTACATTCTTTACCAATGTTGACGGATTACCCCGTTGAAATTAGGTGAATATCGAACTGATTCGCTTTTACTCAAAAATTAAGCAAAAAAATACCTTATTTTTGACTTTTGTTAAGGCGGCTAAATTTTATGCTGCATATGCTGGCTAGCACATTCGCACAATGTTTACGAGTGCAGGTTAACGATAAAATGTTACAAGCTATGAATAAAAACAAAATTTGTTAATTACACTAAAAAATAGCAAAGCATCACATAAAAGGAAAAATTATGAGCAACTTTAAATTACGCAGATACGTGTGTATGGCTGGAACAGCATTCGCTTTATCCCCCATAGCAACATCATTGGTACACGCTCAAGATGCTAACGCAGCAACGGAAGTCAATACGAACTCTCTTGAGAGAATTACAGTTAGCGCACGTAAGACCGATGAATCAATTATAGAGGTGCCATTATCAATTCAAGCCTTTACCAGTGCAGATTTAAAGGAAAAGGGTATCTCTGACTTAGAGGTTTTAGCTAATTTTGCACCAAATTTAGATTTCCAAAACGTGGGTAACTCTCAACCAGGTAGATATAACCCAGGTATTCGTTTTAGAGGCATGGATATAGCCATCACCACTCCTACCACACAAACAGGTGGTTTCTTGGTAGATGGAGTTGCCATGCTCGGTGGGGCAAGCTCAGTTTCATTTAGTGATATTGCCCAGGTAGAAGTCATCCGCGGTCCACAACCTGTCTATTTTGGACGTGGCACGTTCGGTGGTGCAATCAATTACACCACTGTAACACCAACCAGCGACTTTAGTGGCGGCGTTTCGGCTTCATACAGCCCTACTTTTGGTAGCCAGGAGTTAGAAGGTTATGTGGAAGGTGAAATTGTTGAAGACTTAAATGGTCGTCTCACAGCATTCACTCGCAAACAAGGTGCACCTTTTACAGCCAATGATGGCGGCGAGCTTGGAGAAGAAAAAACCACAGGTGTGTCGTTGATTTTGTCTTACACCCCAACTGACGATCTGAGTATAAAAACCCGTTTTGCTTATTCAGAAGATGATGATGGCGCGACCAGTGGTACATTTGTGCCTTTTTCCGTGTATAACAATATTTCAGCTGGTGAAGGAATTACTATTCCAACCAACAACGGCATTCAGGATGTTACCTTTACCCAACCTTGGCTTACTGGTTCCCTACCAACAATAGATGTGAGCAACAACGCGACGTTTTACGACCTTGTAGTTGCAGGGCAACCCATGTTTGACCAAGTACTTGCCGACGGCACTTACAATACCTTAGATTTACTAAACCAACGCCCTGAATCTGGCGATACACCAAGCCTTAATAAAATTGGCCTAGCTGCTGAGTTGGTGGTCTTTTCATTAGATGCTGAATACCTAATTTCAGATGACTATACCTTGTCAGTATTAGCTGGTTACAATAAAAGAGATACGACGCAAATTCGTGATAGCGACCAAACAGACAGTGAAGCCTGGATAACGGCAACATGGTTGGAGTTAGAGTCATGGTCAACAGAAGCTCGTTTCTCTTATGATAATGCGGGTCCACTGCGCTGGATGGTAGGTGTGAGTAAATCAGAAATTGACCAAATGGGTGACGTTGACGGCGGTTGGAATGTATTTAACGGTTTGTTTGGTGGTCTAGAATTTGGGTATGGTTCGAGCTCACTTGATGCTACCAACATCGCTTCTACGGGCGTTTTTGGTGCCATAGAATATGATTTTACTGACGAATTCACAGCAGTATTTGAAGGTCGCTATCAAGAGGACACCTCAATTACCCGTGGTGGTGTAAGCGAAGCAGCGTTAACTGATGCAGTTGAACAAGACTACGACGCTTTTTTACCTCGAGTGAGTCTTCAATACAAACCAAATGCTGATACCAATGTATTCCTTACTTATTCAGAAGCGCTATTGCCTGGTTCGTATAATGCGCAACTTGACTCAATAGACCAAGACGACGCAGCAGCATTCCTAGCAGACAATCCGAATGTACAAAAGACCACAGGTGAAGAAAGTTTAGCCAGTTATGAGCTAGGCTTAAAACAGGCTGTATTAGATGGTAGTGTGTGGTACTCATTAGTCGCATTTTATCAAGAATGGGAAGGCATGAAGTCTTCTGGTTTATATACATTTTTTGGTGCAAGTACGGGAACCCCTTATTTCTTAAACCCAACAATGGAAGGTTCAAGTACACAACAAGGTATTGAAGCTGAAGGTCGTTGGCAGGTTACCCAAAACCTAAACATTCAATTTGCTTATGGTTATACAGAATCTGAATACGATAGTTACTACAGTAACTCATTCCGTAGTGTATTAGGCTTGCCTTATGGAACTTTCCTCGAAACCGCTGGTAACACACTGCCTCGCTCACCAAAACACAGTGGCGCGGTGGGTATAAGCTGGAAAGATACGTTAAATAGTGAGTGGGACTACTCGGCACGTGCAGATCTAACCTACAGAGGCAAAACCTATACTGACGAACTTAATTTGACCACAATTGATTCATACTCATTAATGAGTCTAAGTTTAGGTTTCCAACATGAGAGTGGTATCGATGTTGAGTTGTACTGTAAAAATTGTACTGACGAAGATGGCTGGGCAACTGGACGTCGAAACACTGACTTTAGTGCAATACCAAACTTCTTCTCGTCACAGGGCGCTGTAGTTGACCCTATAATGCCAAGAGAAGTTGGCGTAAAAGTCGCTTATGCGTTTTAATTAGTAATACTTTTAGAAGGCGCCTACTTTAGGCGCCTTTTTTATTGCTGTTTATAAATATAACTTTAATGGCCAAACCATGAACACAACACAACTACAAAACACCGATTTACATAAAAAGCTAATCGTTAGGTTTAGAATCATTCTTATCTTTTTAACATACGCAGGAATGTCATTTATAGGCAATGCCGAAGATTTACAAACTGTACCGTTTTGGCAGGCGCAACAAGGACACTGGCTCAGCGAAAATACTTATATGGATGGTAAATACAACCGCAAAATTGCGCACTACGGGACTATCTTTTCTATCAATGTCGACGCTGAAGAAGCAACAGTAGTTGAGAGAAAATTTTATCCACCTGGTCACTTTCCTGGTTCTGCGGTAGGTTTAGAAATACCTGAGACTATGGGGGTTCAATTAATTCAAATTACAAAGGCGAAAACTATCGGCAGTGAAGATGCGCCTGGAAGTGTATTGTTTGCGCCACTAAATGCGTACACGGCAAATTCCGAAGATAGAATTCAACCAGTTACTGACAGTGCCGCACTTTTTACCTCTACGAATAAATCTAGTAACCAACTCACTTATCAGATGCTTATCACCCTTCCCAGTCCAAATACTCGGATTGTGGTCAATTTAGGTCTTAATCAACAGGATAAGATATATGAATTGGGCCCTTTGCGTGGGGTTTCGGTATTTTCAGCCGTTCGTATTGAGTTAAGTGATGTTGATAAAGAACAAAAACTACTGCGTGAGCGCTATAACACTGGGGTTGTGGTAACAACAGATGAAGATGGTAAATTCAAAGCCACTTGGTTAACTAAACAGTAACCACCTACTAAAATCAAAAAGGCCTTAACACCAACATGTTAAGGCCTTTATAAAATAATATATTGAAAGTCCTAGAAAGGTTTAGTTGCTCCTAAGAACCCAACGCCGGCAATAATAATCCAATATACATAGGCCAGATAGCGAGAGATTCGAATTGAATTTTCCAATTCAGCTTCTAAGGCATCATCTTGTTTTTCTGCTAACTGTCTAAAAATAGTCGTCCACTGACGCATTACGTAGCGCAAATACAAACCAATACATAATAATACTGAGAACAACAGAATCTTGGTTGAGAACCAACGCATTCCTTCAACCGCAATAAAAGGACCATGTCCTAATAGTGACGATACAGCGCAAATAGCAATCACTGGGATCAAGATATAACGTAATTTTTCGTCTATTTTAGTCAGCATCACACCGCGATCAGTTTCGCGGAAATAAAATGCGGACCAGCAAAGTACTAACCAAGCTGCAAATATGCCCCAAACTGTCGCTAACACCCAACCACCATAAGGTTGAATGCCCCAAATATTGCCCATATGGAAACCAAGTGGAAACAACAATAAAATACCTGTTCGCGCTAAGATATCAATGCGATAGGCGGTTTCTAGATGTCGCTTTCGCTCATCCATAGATAATTTTCTATTTACGACGTTAAATGCGATCTGGAAAACACCCCATTCACCACCTAACCAGTAGACCATGGCAATAATATGTGCCCATTTGAGAACGGAAAGTTCTACTATACCCATTTTGTAAACTCCTTCATGTAAGCTGAGTTTACAATACAGTCTGAAAATTTACCGTCCTTAACAAATATCAAAAAATCGTTAACTAGTTTAAAGCTCGGCTTAATAGTTAATTCTAAATAGGCGGCCAAGCAGCTATAGTTTAGAGTTGGTGTGCTAGGTCTATGTCGTTTCGTATGCTTAGGTTAACTTGCTATCAGGAACACTCTCAATTATGACAATTATCAAAGTGCATTGCGCCCAAAGCCTTTACACTAAAGTCAAATTTGCTTAGAAATTAATAGAGAAAAAAATGCTTAATACTATTGTGCAATTAAAACAAACCCCAGAAGGTGTACCCGAACCTAGTGACTTTCAATTAGCTAGCGCTGAAGTTGATGCATTGCAAGAGGGTGAAGTGCTTTGCCAAATCATGTATTTGTCTCTAGACCCTTATATGCGCAGTCAAATTTCTGGACTGCATATTTCGGGATCAGTGTTACCTGGCACTATGATGAACGGTGAAACCATAGCACGGGTGCTAGAAAGTCGTTCAGATGACTTCCAAGCCGGTGATATGGTTCGAGGCTTCGGCGGATGGCAACAATATGCAATTTTACCTGCAAAAGCATTAACTAAATTACCAGCCGATGCGACTAATTATTCTGCCTATTTGTCTGCTTTGGGTTCAACTGGATTAACCGCTTATGCTGCATTAATACTTAAAGGCGCACCTAAGCAAGGTGACACTGTTGTGATTCCTGCTGCTACAGGCGGTGTGGGTTCAACGGCTGCACAATTGGCGAAAATATATGGTTGCAAAGTGATTGGTATTGCCGGCGGTGAAGAAAAATGTCGAGTGGCTGTTGAAAAGCTGGGATATGATGCCTGCATTGATCGTAAAACAGAAAATGTTGCTGAAAAATTAAAAGAGTTGTGTCCAGATGGCGTCGATATATATCTAGATTTAGTGGGCGGAGAAACCCTAAATATCGTGTCCAGTCAATTAGCCATAGGCGCGCGCGTTATCCTCTGCGGGATCATGTCTGAAGTCAATAAAACTGAGCGTTCTGGTGGCCCAATGCCAGCTATGTGGATCAAGAGTCGAGCAACAGTATTTGGCTTTGTGGTTTATGACTTTGAAGGTCAACGAGCTGACTTTATTAAAGAGTGTCAGGGCTACATTGATGAAAACCGTTTAGTGCCATTTGAAGACGTCACTGAAGGTATTGAAAATGCTGCCGACGCTTTCTGTCGATTAATGAAAGGCAAAAACATCGGTAAAGTATTGGTCAAAGTTTCTGATTAAGTAACAGAGCATGACACGAATGAAAAAACACTATATTGACCTTCCTGGAGGTCAAATTCATTTTGTTGTTGCGGGCCAAGGCCAACCTGTTTTTCTGCTTCATCAATCGCCTATGAGTATTGCCGAGTGGGATGAGATTATTCCAGTATTGGCAAAAGACTTTATGGTATTCGCACCAGATATGCCCGGCCATGGTCAGTCATTTGATCCGAGTTATGCCATGCAAGTTGAGGATTTTGCTCAAGTAACCTTGCAGTTAATTAACAAACTAGGCTTTGAGAAGGTTATGTTAGCTGGTAATCATTCAGGCGCGGCTTTGGCAACCTGTATTGCGACCCAAGCTCCTCACAAAGTCTCTAAATTAATTATTTCCTGTGAAATGTTAGCCTCTAAAAAGCAAATCCACGAAATTATGGAAGCCTTTAAGAACAAGCCAATATCTCGAGAAATTCCCTTCGACGATGAAGGACAGTTTATTGCCGATGCATGGAAACGCTATCAGATGCTTGCCCCAACAAGTTCTTTGGATACGCGTTATAAACCTTTTATCATAGGACAAGCAGGTAGATTACGTCCCTATGATATTCATCACTGCGTTTTAGAATGGATGGAAAAACAAGATTGGGTAAGTCAAATAACATGCCCTACTTTGGTATTTGGTGCAGAAAATGACTTGTTTTATTCTCTTTCAGAGCTGCAAAATGCGCTGACCCGTATAAAGCAATGCGAAGTAACCACCATTTCCAATGCTGGCGCCTTATGCACCTTTGAGAACCCTTCAGAAATTAGCAGAAAATTCCACGAATTTTTAACTAAATAGAAATTAATCTGCTTGCAATCTCCAGTAGCTCGGTATCTTATCGGGCTAACTTAGTTATCTAAGACGGCTTTTTCGCGCTTATCATTTACTCAACATACCTCAAAAGTGTCAGTTAAACACACACAAAAAACCTCAGAGCATGGTTACAATGCATCTGAGGTTTTTAAGAAGTCGTATTAAATCAATTAATAGGACGCTGATATACTATATTTTAGGTGTAATACGGGTCTTTCATTGGTCCTAAGGACTTAGAACGTACAGGTTGTAATGGTGCTGGAGCTTCTGTTCCAGGATAATCTGGTCCCCAATTCACCGGATCGCCATGCATTTCCATCTTCGCATTATCCGTATACCAATCCACTAATCGGCCGTCGCAACGCAGTAGCCAAGTAGTACCTTCAGGTCCAGCCACAAAATCACCATGGCGAATCAAAGGCGGACGGAAGAAATACACGCCTGGCCATTGTTTACCAAAGTTAAACTCGAAGGTTCCTTCTAATGTATAAGCTTCTTCATACACAGGGTGATGAGCAAGTGGATGTTCTACCCAACCAGGCTTAGCTTTGATCAAACGAGTATAGAATTCAGTTTTTTCATCACGGAACAATAGTTTAATGAACAACCCAGGAACCGGTGTACCACCAGCTGAGAAATCCATGGGGCTGCCTAACTCTACCGGCACCCATTCCATTAAATTACTGTGCTTAACAACTAATTTCTGATCTTCACGAACACCTTCTTTATCAGCACTCGCTTCTTCAAATTCCCAAGTGCCAAATTCACGGAAATAAAGAATTTCTGTACCTGGTTTCACTTCAATAGCTGGGCACAATACGCCAGGAGGTGTGCACCAATAGCCACCTTCAGTCAGCACTTCGTCGCCAATTTTTACTTCGCCACTGAGTAAGTACCATTCAGTTTGGGCTACGTGAACACCAGCAGGTCTCTTCCAGGTAGTTTCGAATAATATTTTTGCAGATACAGAACCATCTTCTTCATCATAAGATAGGTTACGTTGTTTAGCTGTACCTTCAGTTGCACCGACTAGTTCCGAAGGATGCCAAATCAAGTCCTTTTCGTCGATCATTTCTACATGAGGTCTCATTATTTCTCCAATCAGTTATATTAAGAATGGTTAAAATTATGTTTTCTAAAGAGCTGACGATACCACTGTGCTCTGTCGAAGGTTGCTTAACTTATTCATTCTAAAAATAGGCTAAACAACGCTTAATTCACCAAGCAACTCGCTTGTAATTTAAAAGTCGACAATTTTTATGCCGCAACTTGTGCCATCAAACATGGCTTGTAGTGCATCAGGCGCAGACTCTAACCCTTTAAACACGTCTTCAGTCGACTTAAGCTGACCTGATTTGTACCATTCAATAAGCTCTTTCTCTGCTGCAGGGAATTGATTGAAATAATCCCACACAAAGAAACCTTCGATACGCGCACGTTTATATATGACATTGTAGTAGTAACGCGGACCAGGAAGCGGTGGTTCTTGGTATTCAGTTGCAATCATTCCACAGATAACAGCACGACCTTTTAACGCTATATTTTTCAAAGCGAAGTCAAGAATATCTCCGCCAACGTTATCAAAATACACATCAATACCATTTGGACAGTACTCTTTAAATTTTGCTTCTATATCGTCATTTTTATAATCGATAGTTTCATCGACACCAACGAACTCTTCTAGCCACTTGCATTTATCTTCACCACCAGCGATACCGATAACTTTGCAGCCTTTAATTTTTGCGATTTGGCAAACAATAGATCCAACACCGCCCGCCGCTGAAGATACAACTACAGTTTCACCTTTTTGCGGTTTACCAATATCGAGTAAACCGAAATAGGCTGAGAAAGCCGAAGAGCCAAGAATACCCAAATGTAAATACAGGGGTTCTTGAGGGTTATCTACTTTTTGCAGTGTTTTAACCAATAAATCCCCTTGGTCACCACTTTGAACTGAATAGTCCTGCCAGCCAGTAGAACATGCAACTATATCACCCACTTTGTAGTCATCATTATTTGATTTTAAAATCTCACCAACTCCGCGACCACGCATAATGTCGCCAATTTCAATGGGGGTATGAAATCTACTTTCTTCGCCCATAAGATAGGCGCGCTGAGCGGGTGAAAACCCGAGTGCAGTGGTTTTAACTAAAAACTCACCTTCACCTGGCTCAGGGATGGCTGTTTCTTTCATATCGAAAAGTTCAGAAGTGACTGCTTCACCCTGACGAATATTTCGACTCAAACAAAGTTGTCTATTTAGTGTCATTGATTCGACCTTAATTACGCTTGATAGAACCGTCTTTTCATTAATTTTATGGTAAAAAACCGGGTTTTAATAAAATAACCGTTCTGTTAATTTGTTGTATGTTGATAGGGTCTTTTTGCAAACATACGGTCAAACCGAATATGGTGCTTTAAAATTCTATTTGTAGAATTTTAGTTCTACCGTCAACTACGAATATTGACCGTGAATGTTTGGATAAACTTTTATCGCAGACATATCAAGAGAGAATATTTAAGCTATGCTGGATCTCGGTCAATGCTTAAATAATACGTTCGCTAATAGGGGTATTGGAATGATAATTGTCAATAAACCAACTAATTTTTACTATAAATAAGGAAACTAAGGCAACGTAAAATGATTAAATTTTCAGCTAAACAGAGGGCAATTTCGCTGATAAATTGATCAAATGAATATAAAGTGTAAGTATCTGTTGATTGTTTAATATGCAAGCATAGAATGAAAAGGTATAATGACGTAAACATAATTCTTTTACGAGTTCAATCCGTTAAAAACACACGACGACATAAAGGAAATAAATTTGTCAAAGTTAACAATAATTAAAACCCTTAAACAATATGGTCAGCACATTGGAATGGAATGGAATGGTCCTACACCGCTGTATCACAAATTATATAGTCTGTTAAAAGATCAAATCATCGATGGCACCATCAGTTACGGAGCGCAATTACCCACAGAACAAGAATTGGGTGAGGCATTCAAGCTGTCTAGAATCACAGTAAAGAGAGCTATGGATGAATTGGCAGCAGAAAAATTGGTGGAACGTCGTCGTGGCCGCGGAACATCTGTCACTTATAAATATAAGCCTAAGCCAGCCAAATCTCCGTTAGTAGGTTTACTCGAAAATATCGAAACTATGGGCCGACACACGCTGTCCAGAACCATCGAAATATCACAAACAGTGCCACCTGCGGATATTCGAGAAGCCCTGAGTCTAAAAGACACAGAGACCGCCTGTCGTCTACTTCGGGTTAGATTAACTGAAGATGAAAAAATCCCCTACGCTTATTACATTAGTTGGACTTTAACCTCTGCAGATACATTTAATGCGGACGCATTGAATAATCACACGCGGATTGAGCTACTGAGACAAACAGGTATCAATATTTCACGTATTGATCAGATTATTAGTGCTGAAGTGGCTAGTACAGAAGTTGCGAGAGAACTAAATATACGAGAAGGAAGTCCGTTGTTAGTGCTTGAACGTCGCTCTTACGACTCCGATGATAAACTCATTGATATATTGTATTGCCGTTATAATCCGTCCATTTTCCAATATCAAATGACAATGGATTTAGATGGTTATAAAGAAACTGTCTAAAACTTAATTAGACATATCGAATTGCGCCAAACTAATCTAGAAAAGACTAATTTGGCGCCGATTTAGTTTACGATTTTTTAACCGGTGCAGGAGTTTGTTCGTTAGCGTAATGCTCCAAACTAGACCAGCTAGGCTCAACCCACTCAGTTGGCGCTTCAAAATATTTAGGATAGTGTTTTTTCGCGTAGGCTAATACCTTCGGAGACATCATATCCATATTATCGTAACAGCCCATGATACAGTTATAATATGCGTGCCCTTCTGCTTCACCCATTAACATCCAGGGTAACCATGGAGTAATACGATTCCAGCTGCCAGAGAACATTAAGCCAGTCACTTTAGGATCGGCAAGATCTTCTTTATCGAAAACATACGTAAACATTTCAGAAACGCGATTCATCTCACCTGATGATTCACGGGGCCACTTATCCGGTTGCAAAGCATTTTTGTAATATAAGTGCGTATTACTTTGCAACATGACTTTATTATCGCCCACTTCAGTCCAAGGTAGAATCATTGGAATGTCAGGCAGATCAACTTTTTTGTTTAAACCGCCGTATGAAGGTGGTTTGGGATAAAATGGACCAATTTTAAAGTTAAATGGGTCGTTAGCAATATGGACGACTTTAACAGTTTCATCGGTATAAGGGTTTTCCCATTCTTCAAGAACTTCCCCGGTTTTCAGGTCAGTGTAAAAGCCAACTTCCCGTAGTAGTTTTTCATATACGCCATTACCAGCATCTTTAAGCCTGGCAAAAGAAAACCCTTCAAAACCGCACAATTCTCGGTTCTTCTCACCTTTTTTCACACCGATAACAGTACCGCGATACCAGCCAAACTTTTGCTTACCAAATTCGAGGTCGCCCATGATTCGAGCGAGTGCATCACGATTCCAATAGTTGTCACTGTATTTAAGTGTACCGGAGTCTTTAGGTAATTTTGAACTTACAGTTGGGTCTATAGTAATAGCGTGAGCCCGGCCAACGGCCATGCCAAGACCTGCACTAGCTACGCCTGCACCAATAAGACCTTTGGCAGTCTTACTTAAAAACTCACGACGAGAGCCGGTCTCATCTAAGTCATTTTTTTTCTTATCTTTGTCCATTACTTTCCTCGTTCTTAATTAAATATTAACTACTTAAAAAACTATCTTTTTAACAATCAAACTCTTTACGGTCGTTTCGACATTAACTAACTAAAAATGTTATTAGTCTTGAGCAACAACAGCACTATATAACCACTAAAGGACTGTCTATAGTTGCTAGCGCTTCAACACCGTCCTTAGTTATTCTTACCAAATCTTCCAAGTGACAATTCCCCCATCCCATTTCTAAACTGGGGAAGTCGACGGTTAAGGTCATATTTTCTTCTAGAATTAAATCATCTTTAACCTGAAACGGCAGGTTATCCCTGTATGGCTCATCGGTATGTTGTAGTCCTACAGAGTGAGGTACCACAATTAAGGGCGGCATTTTTAATCCAGAGCTCTTCATGGCGAATCGGGCGGCTTTTTCAATTTCGGAATAACGGACACCGGGTCGCATAATTTCTAGCGCGGCCTGCCAGCCAATTTGTAATAATTTAGTTCGCTCAAGCAGTTCTTTTGAAGGCTCTCCTGCAACCACTGTTCGACCAAAGTCACCGTGGTAATAGTTAATTTCACTGACTGCATCGACTAAAATTGGTTGGTTTTTAATGATTTCGCCATTGGTTAAACCTCCAACGGAACCTGCAGCTAACCAAGTCGCTTTTGCCCCGAGTTTAGCAGCCTCTATAGCAAACAACTGGTCAATATCTGCATTGCTAGCACCAACATCTAACTGCTGAATCATATTCATGGCAGCCTGTTGATTTACCGCAGCAATACATCGCATATGTCGAACTTCAACATCCGATTTCACAACCCGTATTTTTCGAAATATATTGTCGCCATCAACACATTGAGTCGTGTAATGACCTGCACTTTTTAAAATTTCCGTGAGCCTTAAATCGTCTACAGCTACTTTTGCGTGATCTAAGCCCGCTTCTTTTAATGCCATTACCAAAGCATGTTGTGGCGTAGGCATAAATTGCCCTTCAAATCGTTTCTCAATCCCTATCCAATCTAATTCTCTGGGTGTTAGGCCTGCCTCATTAATTTGTAAAATGGATGTCAAACCAGGCGCGGCCTCTAGTCCTGTATCTACAGATTCTTGACCGACAAAATCATGCCAATTAGTCGCGGCAGAATAAGGAATAATCTGTGCGGTTTCACGTAATCCATTTGATATTTGCCATAGATCAGTGCTCCCTACGACTAAGATTGTTGGCTTTTTTTCATCTCGCGGAAAAACCGCAAAACTAGGTTCACGTGTTTGAATTTTCACGTTAAAAGCGACGAAGTTACCAAGATAAAATATGTTTACCGGATTAAAAGCAACCAGCCCATCTAACCCTGCTTCGTCTAAAACTTTATAAGCCTGGGACTTATTCACCAGAGCGCTCCCATCGAATGATGCAGCGCTGTTGTTATTTCCCAAGCTTTTCACATCAAGCATACTCATCGCCCCACTATCCAGCAGTAAAACTAGTTGTAGTATTGAAGCATTGAGTAACTCGATATAAATGTGTCATTAATCAATCTTACCACTGGCGATATCGTCGATAACTTGATTAAAACGACTTTTACTATCGCGCGCTTTCAGTTCTGCAGACTCCTGATTCATCACGCTGAAAAGATTTCCTAAGAAGACTTGGCGTCTAGCTTCGCGCTCTTCCAATGTTGCTTGGTCAGGTGTATAGCTTTCAATTTCTTCCGCCGTCACTTGATTCTTTTGAGCGGATAATTTTTCTAAAGTATCCAGTCGATCACGTGTTGCTGATAATTCTTGTGCCAGAACCATTACCATATGCATTAGATAATCAGATTCTGGAGCCTCGTAAAACGCAGGGCGTTTACCTTTAATAACTTTATGTTGATTCATTTTTTCACCTATTAGACAATTTTATTGGGATGGAGCTACCAATAGCATTAAACAGCTTTTTGAGCTATCAACACTTCCCATCCACCACCAGGTGCATATTCTCCAGCGGTAAACTCTCGGTCAGTGAGTCCCTGCGCCATATCTTCAGAATAAGATTCACTCTGGCCTATCAACTCCATAATCGCCATTGGAGCAGTATCAAATTTAATATCTTCGCGCTTGAAGCCTGCTTCTACAGCCGTTTCTATTTGGTCCGTATTGCGCATAGCAGTCCAGAATGGTTCGTTGTTATACCAAGTTTCGTTATCTAGAATAAGTTGTGTGTACGGGTCCATATCGTCAAACGGAGGCAAGTCTGCGTGGATCATAATTCCACCAGGCTTAAGTAACCGCATGCACTCTTTGAAGATTTTTGGCATCGCATTTTTAGATGTTTCATGGAGTAAAATGTGAGAAACAATAAGATCAAAACTTTCATCTGGATAATCCGTTTTCTCAGCGTTTGCCAATTTGAAATGTACTGGCAATCCCAAACCTTCGGCACGATAGTGTCCGTAAGTAACACAAGCTTCAGAAACGTCAATTGCGTGTACTTCAGACTCTGGGAAAAGCTCGGCATAAGGCAAAGTGGAGTGGCCAACTGTGCAGCCCATATCCAAAATACTTGTTGGCTTAAAGTCTGGGTAGTTACGACTAATATAATTACAAACCGAACGACCCATGTCGTCATTGTTTGGTCCCATATAACCCAACGCATAAATATAAACGCCTCTATCGTAAAGTGCGCCAGTATATAATTTACTCACGTCGCTAGGCCCACAGTAACCGCCAGGCATACAGTGAATATCCAGTTCAGAAATATATTTGGGGACAACGAATCCTTCATCAATTTTTAATGTACCGCCAGCCTTTGGCACTGCTTCGGCTTTCTTCTCAAGTTCTGCTATTTCGCCTTCAATTCCATCAATCACCGAGAACCACTGTAATTCCTGGCTTGAACGATTAATACTAAGATACGCTTTGAATATAGGGTCATCGGCAAAGGCTTCTCGGGCTTCTCGATAATATTTCGGATCATGTTCGTGGGTCTTGTTAAATTTAGCCGTAGCGCGGGTTTGATAAGCATTTTGGACTAAAGGTAATATGTCTTGTTGAATGTAAGTTTTTAAGCTTTTCACAAACTCTTGTCTGGCGCGATCATCTGCATCGCCAACAACCAACATTGGATGTTCGTTTTGTTGAAATGTATTTAGTAAGCTTGATGTCATAATTATTTTTCCGTATATCTTGTTAATGATTTACTGTGACTATTCTGCTGTGCAGTTGAACGGCAATTAAGCTCAACCTCTGTGCTAGCTAAAGCGAAGCGAAATATGACGCTAAATCAGCAATTTCTTGGTCCGTTAACGATGAAGCATACAAATTCATCATGGGATCAATACGCTCTTTACTCCGAAAGAGTTTTAATTGAGCTTCCATATAGGGTCCATGCTGACTTGCTAGATTTGGCCAAACGGGTCCATAACTAATTCCTGCACTACCATGACAACCAACGCAACCTTTGGCCACCGCTAGTTTTTTCCCTGCCTCAACATCTCCGGCAAAAGCACTTAATGCTGTTACGAATGTGAGTAGTAGCACTAAGATGATTCTTACTTTTCTGCGCATAGTTAACTCCAACAATGCCTGTTTGAATATTTAGTCAAAATACGTGGTTAATATGTTTATGCCATACGTGACACAATTTCATTCGCTGCACGTTCACCAGATTCAAGCGCGCCTTCCATTCCTGAAGACCATTGGGCGGTATGCTCTCCGGCGAAATGTAATCGACCAGCGGGTTTAGCCATGGTTTCGCTATAGCGGCTGATTTGACCAGGTTGCCAAACAGCAAAAGAGCCTTTTGACATAGGTTGCTGCTGCCAAGAATTTACTTTTACAAATCTCACTGAGCCTTTTGCTTCAGGGAGTGCTTTGTAGAATTCTTTTTGAATAAGTGTACTCGCCTCAGAAATAGACATTTTATCTAGCGCTTCCACTGTTTTGCCGTTTATCCAAACAGTCAAATTAGTGATACGCCCTGTCTGACTAGGATCAGTTGCCATGATCCTTTCAATAATTGAATCAGACCACACATTTGGTAACACGCCTGAGCCTTCCCAAAATGGTTTTTCAACTTCAAAATATGCTTGATAGACTTGGCTATAAACTAACTTATTGATTGCTTCTGTTTGCAGTGCAGACAAGCTAGGCTGAATGGAAACATCGCGTAATGTGGAAAATGGCATTGCACTAATCACATAACTTGCTTGGTGCTTCGAACCATCAGCACAAGTCACTGTGACTTTATCTTTGTTTTGCACAATTGAAGTAACCACTTTATTCATTAGTATTGGGGCTTTGATGGATTTTGCCATCGCCTCAGGTAAACGTTGATTGCCCTGGTCAACCATCCATACACCACCAGGCGTTTGAATAGATTGATACAACAAAGCGTTAGTTCGATGCTGGAATAATAAAGATGTATCTTGTAGCGTCCGCCCGTAATTATTGCTCACGCCCATCATATCGATTGCTTGCGCGGAGAAACCTTTTTCGCTCAAAAGGTCAGCAACGGGTATATCTAAGTTAAAATTAGATTTTTGAAGCCAATCATCAGGAGAACTCAATGGTGGTTTACCTAACACACTTAACAAGGCATGTTCAGGGGGTAAATGTCGAAACTCTTTGGGAAAAGGATTTAACTTTGAGGTTACCCAGTCTGCAGGCATTACTCTTTGGTTTTGCGTATAAAATGTTTGACGAATAGGCTCATCGCCTAACATGAAATCAACTTGATTCATTTTAACGCCAAGACGCTTAGCCGTGTAAAGAGTGCGACCATAGTTTGAACCTATTGTTTGGCCACCCGCTTCAGGTTTACCCTGCACGTCATCCATAGTGAATAACCGCCCACCGATTCTATCTCGCCCTTCTAATACAGTAACAGACAAGCCAGCACGCTCTAGTAATTCAGCAGCATTCAAGCCAGATAATCCAGCTCCAATAATTAATACATCAGTTTTCCCATTACCCCACGCTAACGGCGGAAGCATTGCCGCTCCAACTAAGGTCGCGCCGGATTGGAGGAATCGTCTGCGGTTCAATTTCATATTAAAATTCCTTTACATGCGTGCCGTGTATTTATTAGGTGTTTTTTCCTACACTATTGTCTCGAGAGTATCCTAGGGATTGGGGTTGATCATTGACATATGTCAATACGAAAAGAAAAAGGCTTAATAGAAGTTTTGAGCAGGTTTAAGATAGTTTTCTATCCTGAATTGGGGCGCGTCCTTGCCCAATTTCAGAGTTGGATATAGTTAACATTCAGCCAATTCACTTACCGCTGGCAAATTTAAAATTTGTAAATGATTTAACTTTGGAAATGCAACTAATCCATCAGATTTTAGCTTAGCTAAGCAACGACTTACGGTTTCAATGGTTAACCCTAAATAGTCCGCCATATCTTGGCGCGACATGTATAGCTCAACGCGATCTGCACGTGCGCCGGGTAATCGTTCTAATAATTGCATAAACAAGAAACATAGGCGTTCAAGGGCTTTTTTCTGGCCTAAAACATACAGTTGCTCCATTACTCGTGAAAATATGGCCGATTTAATTTGCTCCATATTTTGCTTTAAGTGACCAACCTCTTCGCTCAACGTGTTTAAACGTTTACGACTGAATTTGTAGAATTCAACTTTAGTTAAACAGCGCACCGCACAATCGTAATTAGGTGAATGAGTCAGGCCAATGAAATCGCCAGGGAATAAAAACCCGATGATTTGGCGTCTCCCGTTAGTGAAAATACGCTCAATTGCTACAGAGCCTGAAATGACATTGTAGACAAAATCTGCAGGGGTATCTTGGCGAAACAAGTACTCGCCTTCTTCGCACTTAGATTGCTCAGCATAGTTCTCTAAACGATCCAACTCATGGGGTGTCATATCGTGAAATAACAAGCAATCGTTAAACACCGTATTCGAATAAGTAGGATGTATGTGTTTGGGTATAAATATTGTTGACATAACATTATTCCTTTTTAACAAAAGAATTACATAAATTTTTATTAGTAGCAAGTACTTAGCGTGTATTTTAACATCGATATAATCAAAGCAAACAGCATACCAAAATCTCTGTTTTTGATATTTATCAATATTTTTCAAACACTTATTAATAGCTTTTAGCGCAGAAAATGTACAAATGATATAACATTAGTATCAAAATAAGTGAAAATGATTCATTCTGGTGCAGTGATTTTGCTATTTAGAAAGCCCATTTTGGTTAAATGATCGCCACGAAATGTGAATATAAATGGGCGATGAGGATTATTTTAACCAGAAATTGATCATTTTGATCAGCAGATGACAATCAGTTTATTTGCTGGTCATTAATAAATGGTTTTACATTCTGATTGTTCACAGATGTGAATTTACCAACCAAAGTGATTTTTCTGGTTATGCAAACCCTATAGTTTGACATTTGTCATTGTCGATTTTGATAGAACAAGCAACACTATAAATGTTTCTTTTCAACCTCGTTTTTAGACACAAATGAAAAGGTAAATTAGCTTATACAACAAGATAAGTACTTTAGTTAGGTAGCAGCAGATGTTTGCACCACATTCTCACTATTTAAATTCGAAAGATGATCAGCAGCCAACAATTTGCTTCTGCTCAAATGAAATCTAAAAGATAACTTAACATTGCGCAGCTTTGATACAAGGGTGATTAAACGCGGTGCAAAAATTTAAAGTGACAAAGGAGTCGCTCATGAGTACCGTTGAATTCACCACTGCAAACAAAGTCATTTGTAAAATTGGCGCTGTTGAACAAATTTCTGCTCATTGTCGTTCACTGGGTATTAGTCGTCCGCTAATTGTGACGGATCCAGGATTAATTAAAGCGGGACTAATTGAAAGCATAACCACTCCCTTAAATAAAGCCGGTATCACTGCGGTCATTTATAGTGACATACAAGCTGATCCACCGGAATCTTTAGTTTTATCAGCCGCAGATTTTGCAAAACAATTAGAAGTTGATGGCGTTATCGGTTTTGGCGGAGGTAGTAGCTTAGATGTAGCTAAGTTGATCGCAGTGTTGGTGAAAAGCGAGCAAACGTTAAGCGACATGTACGGCATTGACCAAATTACTGGGAAGCGACTTCCGTTAATATTATTGCCAACAACCGCGGGAACGGGATCTGAAGTCACCCCCATTTCAATTATCACCACGGGAGCAACAACTAAGTCAGGCGTTGTGTCTCCCACTTTGTTACCAGATATCGCAATATTGGACGCCACGCTTACCGTGGGTTTACCACCGGCGATTACCGCAGCGACTGGTATTGATGCCATGGTGCATGCCATAGAAGCTTTTACTGGCAAAATTAAGAAAAATACCTACTCAGATATGTTAGCCAAAGAAGCGCTAAGGCTGATGTCGCAAAATTTATTAGAAGTGGTTAAAAATGGCAACAACTTGGAAGCTCGTTCTGACATGCTATTAGGGGCCTTAATGGCAGGGCAAGCCTTTGCCAACTCGCCTGTTGGAGCTGTGCATGCACTAGCCTACCCGTTAGGTGGCAATTACCATATTCCCCACGGTTTGAGTAACTCCTTAGTATTACCCCATGTTTTGCGGTTTAACGCACCCGATGCAACCGATTTATACGCACAACTACTGCCAAGTGTCAGCGGCGGCCACAAACATGAAACCGGATCCCAAGGTTGTAACCAGTTTATCGATTTTATCGACAATTTAATTACAGATGTCGAATTACCCAAAAACCTGAGAACGTTAAATGTTCCTCAAGAAGATTTAGGTAAGTTGGCAGACGAAGCAATGCAACAACAAAGGTTATTAATAAATAATCCTCGCGAAGTAACTCGCGAACATGCCCTCGGTATATATGAACTCGCTTACTAACAGATAAATGTGAAACAGCATTCATACACAACGAGATTTTATTGAAACGTGATAGTAAAGAGTTAACAAATGGCTAATCCAATACTTAGAGAAAAATTAGAAAAAGGCGAATTCGTATTTGCCCCCGGAATTCAAGATATGATCACTGCAGTGGTTGCTAACAAGGTTGGATTTGATGTTGTATATGGTACTGGGTATTGGTTAACAGCATCCGCTTATGGCATACCCGATGCGGGTATTGTTACATATACACAAATGGTTGATCGCATGCGAACCTTAGTACAAACCAGTAATTCAGCGGTAATCGCCGATGCAGACACAGGCTATGGTGGTTTACTCAATGTGCATCACACCGTGCGCGGGTATGAAGAAGCGGGAATTACTGCTATCCAAATCGAGGACCAAGAATTTCCGAAGAAATGTGGTCACACGCCAAATCGGAAAGTGATTCCAGTTGAGGATATGATTGAAAAGATAAAAGTCGCTGTTGATGCGCGTACCGATAAAAATATGTTAATAATAGCGCGCACCGATTCTCGTCAGGCGGAAGGATTGGATGCCGCAATTGCAAGAGCTCAAGCATATTATGAAGCGGGTGCTGATATATTATTCGTGGAAGCGTTAGAATCTAAAGATGAAATGCGTAAAGCGTGCAAAGAAGTAAAAGGACCAATGTTTGCCAATATTTCTAATGGTGGCTCTACTCCAATGTTAACCGTGGAAGAAATGAAAGAAATAGGTTACGCCATCGCAATTGCGCCTTCGTTGACGAGTTTAGCGGCCGCTAACGCTGCAGAAAAAGCACTTATTGCAATGAAACAGCAAGGTAGTCCGCAACCAGAGGGCGTACCTATTAATGACTTTGGTGAGTTCTGTTCATTGATCGGCTTTGAAGATGTTTGGGCTTTCGAAAAGAAGTGGGCAAAATAATAATTTAAAGAAAGAGTAATCACATGACTATTAGCGAAAATATCGATCAAAATTATGCAAACGTTTATAACAATAAAGTTGGCTACGGCAAGAAACCAGCGTTAGTACTGATAGACTTTGTTGAAGCCTATTATGATAAATCCTGTGAGTTATATGCAGATGTTGAAGATGCGTTAGCATCTGCTCAGCGTGTACTGGAAGCTGCAAGAAAAGCGGGGATTCTAGTGATTTATACCAATGTGGTGTATCACCCTTCAGGTGTCAACGGTGGCACATTCTTCAAGAAGGCGAAACCTTTACGCTATTTAACGGAAGGTTCGCCAATGGGTGCTTGGGCTGGAACATTAAAACCCAGCGAAGACGAATTAGTGATATCTAAACAATATCCAAGTGCATTTTTTGGCACATCTTTGAGCTCTACGTTAACAGCCTATGGTGTTGATAGCGTGATACTAACCGGCTTGACAACCAGTGGTTGTGTTCGCGCAAGTTGCGTTGATGCCTGCTCAAATGGTTTTATCCCAATTATTGTAGAAGAAGCTTGTGGCGATCGTCATGAAGCTCCTCATAAAGCAAACTTATTCGACATGAATGCCAAATATGGTGACGTTGTTACTGAAGCGGATGTCATAACTTACTTGCAATCATTGAATGCCTAAACCCATTGCCAATAAAAAAGTCAATCAACAACAGTTGATTGACTTTTTTATTTAGAGCGTCATATCGGCGATCGATAATCCCATCTAATTTTGTAAATATAACCAACTATGTTGCTTCTGTGTTTGCTGTTCAAAAGCCTTAATATCCGCTTCATACTGCAGTGTTAAACCAATACTGTCTAAACCGTTAAGCAACATTTCTTTGCTACCAGTTTCTATATCAAACTCAAAGTGAAGCCCCTTCTTGCTGCTCACTTTCTGTTCCTGTAGGTCTATTTCAATTTTCAACTTTTGAGGATCTTGCATTATTTCATCAGATAGTTGCATCACTGCTTCATTACTAAGTACTACCGGAAGAATGCCGTTTCGCATACAGTTCTGATAAAAAATAGCACCAAAACTTGGTGCTATTATGGCGCGAATACCATATTCGGCCAATGCCCAAACGGCATGCTCTCGTGATGAGCCACAGCCAAAATTGTTTCCTGTCAGTAAAATAGTAGTATTGGCGTATTCCGCTTTATTTAATATGAAATCAGGATTAAGTTCACGAGAGTCAGACATGACATAACGAGAAGAAGCGAATAACCCTTCACCTAGGCCTTTTTTAGACACACGCCGCATTTCTCGGCTGGGAATAATCGCATCAGTGTCGATATTGATTCGCAACAACGGGGCTGCAATACCACAATGGGTAGTAAAAGCTTTCATTAATTAGTCCTCATCATAGTGCGGGGGTCAGTAATACAACCATTTAAAGCACTGGCAGCTACGGTTTCTGGGCTGGCTAAATGAGTACGAGTCTCTGGGCCTTGGCGAGATTCAAAATTACGGTTACTTGTGGACAATACTCTTTGTTGCTTACCAAAGTGCTCTCCACCAGCGTAAAAACACATTGAACATCCACTTTCTCGCCATTCAAAACCCGCATCCAAGAAAACCTGATGCAAACCTTCACGCTCTGCCGCCGCTTTGACTTGTTGAGAGCCAGGGACACAAATTGCTTTTACATGAGAAGCCACTTTTCGCCCCTTAAGAATAGCTGCGGCTTTGCGTAAATCTTCGATTCTAGAATTAGTACAGGAACCGATAAATGCACAGTCTATCTTTAGATCAAGTAGTTTATCGCCTGGCTGCAAGGCTTGATAAGCTAAGGCCCGTGTGGCGGCAGTGCGGGCATCTTCTGAAGCCAATGATTCCAATTCAGGAACAGTTTGGCTAATTCCACAAGCGTGTTGAGGACTAGTTCCCCAAGTGATAGTGGGTTCAATCTCAGCCACATCAATCTTAATTTCAGTGTCAAACAAAGCATCATCATCGGTGACTAAGCTGTGCCAATACTCAACTGCTTGGTGCCATTGTTCACCTTTAGGAACGTAAGGACGACCTTCAAGATATTCGATAGTTTTTTGATCGGGCGCGACTAAGCCTGTAAACGCAGCAAACTCTACCGCCATATTACATAGGGTCATACGCGCTTCAATTGACAAGGCTTCAACTGTCGGCCCAGCAAATTCGATAGCATGTCCAGCGCCCCCGTGAGCACCAAACTTACTGATTAAGTGCAAAATCATATCTTTAGCAGTCACGCAGGAATTTAGCTCTCCCTCAAACCACACTCGCATCAATTTAGGTTTATTAATACGTAACGTTTGAGTAGCCATGGCATGTTCGGCTTCAGAAGACCCGATCCCCCACGCAGCAGCGCCTAAAGCGCCTTGTGTACAAGTATGACTATCAGGACAAACTAACGTTAATCCAGGTTGCACAATACCAAGTTCAGGACTAATGACATGGGCGATACCTTGTTGCTCGTCACCAATATCAAACAGAGTAATGCCTGCAGCTTTGGCTTCTTTGCGGGTAGCTTGAATGAAGTCTTTCCCTGAGGGCATTACGGTATCATCACCACGACCAGGAAAGGTATCGACGATATGATCCATGGTACAAAATACTTGTTCAGGATGACGAACCTTACGCCCAGCTTCTGCCAGACTTTGTAAAGCAATAGAGCCCGTTCTCTCGTGTAAAAAAACCCGATCTATATAAATTAAGTAGGTGCCATCGGGTAAAGATTTTACTTGATGCGCATCCCATATCTTCTGGAAAAGTGTCTTGGACATGCTTAACTCTTGTTTCAAGGATAAGGAGGGTCTACTTGACCCTTTCTATTTATTGTTGTGATTGCCAGCTTTGATAAATTTCGGAGGCGCTGGCACTCCAAACCCCTTCTTGACTGCTTATGTATTCAAGAACTTTTTCGAAACAGGCAATTCGATGGGGCTGACCAAGCATCCAAGGATGAATGTTCAAAGCTAACATGCGACCGCCTAGCGTTTCCGCTTCACTCAATAAGAGGTCACAAGCATCTTCAATTTGCTCTGCGTAGCTATCTTCACTGTGCAAATTATTTTGTAGAATAAAAAAATCATCCAGTTCGTTGGATAAAGGCATACTGGTGATAAGGCCGGAATCGGTTTTAAAGGAATAAGGCAAATCATCATTAACCCAATCGCACATATATTCGATACCTTGTTGCTGTAATAGCTTCGGGGTATTTGCGGATTGCAGACGGCCAGGACTCAACCAACCTTTAATCGGTTGCTCGAAACGTTCACTCAAAATTTGTACACTATTGGCAATCCACCTTGCTTCATCCTCTGCGGACACTTCTCCATGATGTAACATGTCCATTTGCCAACCGTGGGCAATCACTTCGTTACCTCTGTCTTTGATGACATCCATTAAATAAGGTGCACGTTCAACCATGGCTCCATTAATCGCGATAGTTGGTTGAATATTGAATTTATCTAATGCTTTAAAAAGTCTGAATATGCCAACCCGATTGCCGTAATCACGCAAACTAAAGTGGCGCAAATCAGGGTAAGGCATTTTCATGCCACCGGGCACAGGAACAGGATTTGTACGCTGATTTAAAGGGAAAAACTGCACATTCACATTTACCCATAGCGCTAGCTTTTTATTATTTGGCCAAACAATAGGGTTGCGAGCAGATAGCATTGACCAGTCATATAGATCATGGTCCATTCCGTATTGGCGTTTGGGATATTGAAGATAAGAATCATCTAAACTCACGATTATTTTCCTCCTTGCTTGGCAGCTATGTCGGCAACACTATCGTCGTAGCAATGTTGCATGTAATAGCTGGCTATTTCTCGTCCAGTCGCCACCCAAACATCACTATGTCCAGTGATGTATTCCAATGCTTCTTCGTAGGCTTTTAACCGGTGTGGACAACTCACCTGATAATTATGAGTTGGAATGCACATGATAGTCCCGCTCTCTTCGCCTTCTTGATACAAACGATCAAAATTCGCTTTTAACATTTTACCGTATTGGCGAGGGGTCACTTTATTAGTGACATAAGCAATGGTGTCATTCATTTCTAACGAATAGGGAATGGAAACAAACTTTTTACCAGAACGAGTATGAATCGGTGTGGGTTGATCATCGTGGAACAAGTCACAAGTATAAAAACCAGCCTCGTCACCAAATAGCTCGGTGCCAACTTCTGCGAACAAATCAATAGTGTGATCACTGTGAGATAGTGCAGGCGCTAAATATCCAGCGCATTTCTGTCCGGTATGCTTATAAATCGTTTCAATGGAGTCACGGATCATTTCTCTTTCCTGATCAACGCTCATTCCGTAGGTATAACGAGTGTTATAAATACCATGGCTGAAAAACTCCCAATCACGCTCCTTACATAAACTAATAATTTCTGGATGGTGATCACACAAAGCGGTAGAAAGTGAAATTGAACCACGAATACCGTATTTGTCGAGAAGTTGCATTTGACGCATATGGCCCACACGATTACCGTAATCGCGAATACCATAGCCCGCAATGGCAGGGTAAGGTTGTGGCCAAGCTTTCCGGGATGGATTAGCTGGGGCATCTAGCTCATAGAACTCAATATTCGGTGCGACCCAAAACGCGACTTTAGCACCGTTGGGCCAAGTTATTTTTGGGCGTTTGTCATATGGCCAATAATCATAGTATCCAGGATCTGTTAACATTAAAAACCTCCTTTTACTCTTTTCCTAACCAATCAAACACTTCTTGTACGGCCAGCACATCAGCATATTTCAATGACAGATCGGTCAGGTTGGCAAAGTGGTAACTTTCGTGTTTATCAGCAACACATTCAATCGGCACAATAGTGCGGTAGCCACGGGACAAACTATCAACTGCAGCGGCCCTAATACAGCCAGAAGTCGAACCACCAGTCAGTATGACGGTGTCGACTTGATGCCAAACACATAAACTCTGTAATTGAGTTTCAAAAAATGGAGAGGGCATTTTTTTGCAATAAAACACATCTTTTTTGCGGTCTAGTTGCAAACGGTCATCAAGCTCTGAACGCTCACTATCAAATTTGATATTTTGTAAACTATCAGGCGTATCTGTGCGCGTTCCCCAGATTCCAGCATCTTCTCCAGAGTCCATATACGCCACGTTCGTCCAGACGACTGGCCAATCTAGAGCTCTAAATTTTTCAGCTAGAGTATTAACATACTCGAGCTGTCGCGGGTCAGTTTCATAGGCAGTTTTAAATAAGTCAGTTCTTGTATATGCTTTTTGCAAATCAATATTGACCAAAATAGCTTTTTTACCGAAGCCAAAACGTTTACGGGCAGGATTTGCCTGAACTTCAGCGAAAATCTGTCGGGCTGTTTTATCAGATAATTCCATTGTCACTCCTATATGCAACACAAAACAATATTTACAATCGGGCTACTTACATTACTTTTTAGACCCCTTCAAAAGATATATTAGCATATCTTTTATACATGACCATCAATACTTTTAATCCACCGCTAAGTATATAATTTACAAGTTTTTTGCGGTTTTAATTTAGTCGACTGTTATTTCTTTTAGAAATCAAACAGGAAAAAAAAGGGCGAAAACGCCCTTCAAAACAACCATATTTCGGAGTAGGTTGAAAACTTATACAGTCTAAATTAGTTAGCTGGAATTGCTTTCACAATATTTAGACTAATCAATTCAGCGATTTGTTTATCGTTATAACCCGCTTCCTGCAGAACACGTATAGTATCTTCACCTTCCTTTGGTAAATCATGATGCAAAGTAGTTCGTTTACCATCTAGCTCGATGGGTAAAGATGGTAAATTGGCGATCCCCTGCGGCGTCGTAACAGGTAATAGACCACCACTGTTAAGCTGCGGATCTTCAAACAAATCAGATGGAGTGTTTATTGGCGCAAAAGGTATGCCCGCTCGCTCTAATCGGTCCATCATAGTTTGCTTGTCTAACTCACTAAAAATGGCTTCTATGACTGGGATGATTCTGTCTCGTTGAGTGACCCTATCATTATTTTTGTCTAAGCTGCTATCAGCTAAAAATTCGTTTAACTCGAACTCTTTGCAGAAGTGTTTCCATAAAGTATCGCTAACAACTCCTACAAAAACACGCTCATCGTTTTTGCAATTAAAAATCTGATAAACAGACCATGCACTTCGACGCACTGACATTGGCGGAGGTGCTTCACCTAATACAACCTCTTGGGCCATATGCTGGCCAACGAGATAGGCTGTAGTTTCAAATAATGAACTTGTAACATGACGACCTTTTGCAGTTATTTGACGTTCGTGTAAAGCAGACAAAATACCTATCACGCCAAACATTCCACCAGTAATATCAATAACAGATGAGCCAGCACGCATAGGACGATCAGGAAGACCGGTCATGTATGCTAACCCTCCCATCATTTGCGTCACTTCATCTAAGGCAGTACGATTTTCATAAGGGCCGGTTAAAAACCCTTTTAAAGAACAATAAATAAGTCCTGGGTTTAGCTGGCTCATAGCTTCATATCCGAAACCAAGCTTTTCCATTGCTCCTGGCCTAAAATTTTCAATCAACACATCAGCTTCACGTATTAAGTTCAACGCAACTTCTTTACCTTCGGCTGATTTCAAATCGATACACACGCTACGTTTATTGCGGTTATACATTGGAAAATAACCGGCACCAGAACCTTTAAGTCGACGAGTTTTATCACCTTCTAAAGGCTCTATTTTTGTCACCACAGCACCTAAATCAGCGAGAACAACACCAGTAGTCGGCCCCATAACCATATGTGTAAACTCAACAACTTTGAGATCTGCAAGTGGATATGAACTTCCTGATGACATAAATATTAATCCTATAAAAAAAGGGGCAGACAAAATGAGCTATTGAGCATATGTTGTAGCTTTATACCTTTTATATCAAGCATTTCTAACCTCTACATAAAAATAATGAAGAGTGCTAATGAGTTAAGAGTTAAAAATCTCAATATTTTAAAGGTGATTTTCTTATTGAAGTAAAAACAATATGAAAACTATGAAGCCAATTATTGTGTTAATTTAAAGAGGCGTAATAAGCTGCAAGCGCTTTGATATCATTGTCACTCAACGGCTTAGCCATTGCTGCCATCGTCGGTTCTTTACGATCACCATTGCGAAATGCTTTAAGCTGCTTTTCTAGATAAGCTGATTTTTGTCCGGCCAAATTAGGCCAGATAGGGCTAAGACTTATGCCAGCGCTGCCATGACAACTGGCGCATATCATCGATTTCGTTTTACCCACCGAAATTAACTTGTCATCGGCTAAAGTCTGCGTGACAAAAACCATGCTGGATATCGCAATCAAAACGTTACGTATTTTGACCATTTTCACATTTGCCTATATCAAAAAATCAGGAAGTCGTTATCAATTCGTGTTTGAACAATGGATAACCCTATTTATTCATGAGGTAAAGTGAAGGATGTAACAACAAAATAACCTCAGAGCGTGATTTAAATATACGTTTTATAACGAGGTGATACATTGACTAAAGTCAAAACTCAGTAAGGCACTTTATTTGCTGAAAAGTGACACGTGAATTGATTGGGGTATTGTCTGCGGGAAGCATACAAAATTTTTATGATGCAGCAATTTGAATGGATTTTGACAAAATGCGATATTTTGGTTTTGTCATGACAGAAGCTCTTAAGTGCACGCAAGATTGCTGCATTTGCAGCGCTGATTTATCGCTTTTTGGCTAGTAATTTCTCTACTACCATTGCACCAATCGCCATCGAAGCGGTCAATCCAGGAGACTCTATACCGTATAGATTAATTAGCCCCGCAATACCATGTTCAGATTCAGTTTGAATCATAAAATCTCTAGCTTCTTCTCCTTTTGCATGGAGCTTAGGACGAATTCCTGCGTAAGAAGGTTCTAACGAATCGTCTTTAAGATTGGGCCAATATTTTCTAATCTGATGATAAAACGCATCTGCTCGGGAAGGATCCACTGAGTAATCCAATTCATTGACCCATTCAACATCAGGACCGAAACGGACTGAGTTACCTAAATCTAATGTGGAATGCACCCCCAACCCGGCACTTTCAGGAATAGGATAAATTAGATGGCTAAATGGCGCTTTACCAGACAGCGCGTAATAGTTACCTTTTGCATAATGAATTTGAGGTACGCTGTTTTGAGGCAGGCCGTGAAAACGTTTAGCAATGTGCTGGGCGTGTAATCCTGCGCAATTGATTAGATACTTAGTGTTAACTTTTATGTTTTGGGTGCCACCGATATCCAGTAGAAATACACTTTTAGTACAATCGACTGAGCGCAATTCAGCACCAAGCGCTACTGCGCCGCCAGCACTTTCCAAATCACCTTGTAAATTTAGCATTAACCCATGACTGTCTATAATGCCCGTAGAGGGTGAAAACAAAGCACCGTAGCAAGCAAGTTCTGGTTCCAATGTTAAGACTTTTTGTTTGCTGTAAAATTCGAGATCTAATACGCTATTGGCGACTGCGTTATTTTTAATTTCGGTTAACTTTTGCAGCTGGGATTCGGAAGTAGCGACAATCAGTTTTCCGCATCGCTTATGGTTAATATT
This sequence comes from Aliiglaciecola aliphaticivorans, assembly GCF_054782055.1. Taxonomy (NCBI): domain Bacteria; kingdom Pseudomonadati; phylum Pseudomonadota; class Gammaproteobacteria; order Alteromonadales; family Alteromonadaceae; genus Aliiglaciecola; species Aliiglaciecola aliphaticivorans. The sequence goes on along the minus strand of NZ_BAAGTF010000004.1, from coordinate 76,352 downwards.
ACGCTCATCACAATAAGCATAGAGCATTTTATTACCTTGCACACAAAGGCGAGCTTTAAGAGAGTTAGGCGGATAATAAATACCGCCGTGAATCACTTCACTATTTCGGGAGCTAATGCCTGTACCAATCTGAGATTGGCTTTCTATGACAATCGTTTCCACACCTTTTTGAGCCATTTGGCGCGCAACCGCTAAACCAACCACGCCAGCGCCAACAACAATGCACTCAACAGACTCAATCAATTAATTATTCCTATATCGTTAAGAAAAGACAGCATAGAGTATAAATCTTAGAGCGTTTCATCTGCTACCGCCTTAAAACACCAGATGAAAACGCTTTCAAACCTTAAACTGCATGAGTCGTTATAACTTATCGCGTTTTTTTTCAAATGAGTAGCAAGTAAATCTAGTTTTTCCTCTTGAGACCCTTTAGTGTTAGTAAGTCTAACTTTAATAACAAAGTTAGCTTAAAAACAAAAAATAATAATAAAAATATAAAACCCTACGGAAAAAAAGTTCATGAATACTGAAAAATTAACCAAATATTTAGACAAAAACGGCATTCTTGATGCCACGGAAATCATTCATAATCCATCCTATGAGTTTCTGTTTGAAGAAGAGACGAAAAGCGATTTAGTTGGTTATGAAAAAGGTATTGAAACAGAACTCGGTGCAGTGTCAGTAGACACGGGAATATTTACCGGTCGCTCGCCCAAGGATAAATACATTGTTCGTGATGACACCACCAAAGACACGGTATGGTGGTCTGATCAAGGTACAAACGACAACAAACCTATTAGTTCTGATGTGTGGAGCGATTTAAAACAAACAGTTACTCAACAATTAAGTAGTAAACGTCTATTTGTTGTTGATACTTTTTGCGGTGCAAATGCAGATACTCGTTTGAAAGTGCGGTTTGTCACCGAAGTAGCTTGGCAAGCACACTTTGTGAAAAATATGTTTATCCGTCCAACTGAACAAGAACTCGAAGATTTTGAGCCTGACTTTCTTGTTTTGAACGGTTCTAAAACCGTCAATAAAAAGTGGCAGGAACACGGCTTAAATTCAGAAAATTTTGTGGCCTTCAATCTTACTGAAAAAATCCAAGTCATCGGTGGTACCTGGTACGGCGGCGAAATGAAAAAAGGGATGTTCTCAATGATGAACTACTTTTTGCCCCTAAAAGGAATCGCTTCCATGCATTGCAGCGCCAATGTCGGTAAAGATGACGATGTGGCAATTTTCTTCGGTTTATCTGGAACGGGAAAAACCACGCTTTCTACCGATCCACACAGAAAACTCATTGGCGATGATGAGCATGGCTGGGATGACAACGGTATCTTCAACTTTGAAGGTGGTTGCTACGCAAAAACCATCAACCTAAGCAAAGAACAAGAGCCTGAGATCTATGCTGCAATTCGTCGCAATGCTTTATTAGAAAATGTGACTGTAGGCGCTAGTGGCAAAATCGATTTTGACGATAATTCAAAAACCGAAAACACCCGTGTATCTTATCCAATCGATCATATAGAAAACATTGTTCAGCCCATCTCCAAAGCCGGACATGCGACCAAAGTAATTTTCTTAACTGCAGATGCATTCGGTGTGCTTCCTCCCGTTGCTAAATTAACACCACAGCAAGCTGAGTATTATTTCTTATCTGGATTTACGGCCAAATTGGCGGGCACCGAGCGAGGAATTACCGAACCCACGCCAACGTTTTCAAGTTGTTTCGGGGCTGCATTTCTAAGCTTACACCCAACTAAGTATGCAGCCGTACTGCGTAAACGCATGCATGCCGTTGGTGCAGAAGCTTACTTGGTAAATACAGGTTGGAATGGCACAGGCAAACGTATTTCGATTAAAGCCACACGTGCAATTATTGATGCCATCTTAGACGGTTCGATTAATCAGGCGGAAATGGACCAATTGCCTATTTTCAACTTGTCGATACCTAAACATTTACATGATGTTGAAGACAACATATTAGATCCTCGTGATACATATGAACAAGCCGAACAATGGACTGAAAAGGCCACTAATCTAGCCACTTTATTCACTCAGAATTTCGTGAAGTTCACTGACAATGACGAAGGCAAAGAAATTTCAAACTCTGGACCTAAGTTATAGCCTATTAATTTTACTCCGGCAGTTTAAGTTGAACTGCCGATGCTGAAATGAACAAAGCGAGCATTGCTAACAAAAGCAGTAACTTGAGTGGATCAAGTTGCTGCTTTGTTTTAACTGGATTAGGTGACGCTCGCAGAATAATGAAAGGCGAAGTTTATAGCTTATTAATCACCGACAGACGCTCAATAAGCTTAGGCTCGAATACTCTTTGAATATCGTTATCAGACTCTTTATAAACATATTTGAGTACCCATTGTGCCGCCATTCGGCCCATTTCTAATACAGGGTTATCAATGGTAGTTAACTTGGGAAACATATGCTTTGCAAATAACACATCGTCAAAACCAATTACCGACAAATCTTCCGGTAAAGTTAAGCCATGCTCTCTGGCACAACTCATCGCCCCCGACGCCATTTCATCATTAGAGCAGGCTAACGCGCTAAAATTTTCACCTGAATTAAGTAGATAATTCATGCCAGCGATACCACCAGTTTCTAAATAGTCACCCACATAATGAAGCTTTTCATTAAAGGCAACACCATACTCTTGCAACGCGCGTTTATGACCGATTAAGCGCTGATTAGTATCATCTTTATAGGTAGGCCCGCTTATATATGCGATGTCTCTATGACCATGTTCCAATAACGTCTTAGCCGCCATATAACCGCCCGCTTGGTTATTCACGATGAAACACTGCTGTTGCATGCTATCGACCACGCGATTCATTACCAGAATGGGAAGTTTGTTGTTATTTAACGCTATTAAATATTCATCAGAAATGGCTTCTGAGTGAACGATTAATGCGTCACATTGGCGACTAATTAAAAAATCTATTCCGTCTTTCTCTTCGGCTTCTTCGTCATGTCCAGCTGAAATGATGACGTGCTTGCCCGCCGCTCTCAACTCAGTTTCAACACCACTCATCATTTGCCCAAAAAAAGAGCTATGCAGGTTAGACACTAAAAGACCAATGCTATTTGCTTTGTTAGTCGCGAGGGAACGTGCAAAGTTATTGGGCACATAACCGAGCTCTTTCATTGCATTCATGACTTTATCGCTCGTGCTTTGCCGAACTTTTACATTACCATTCATGACTCTAGAAACTGTTGCCAGAGACACGCCTGCATGTTTCGCCACTTCGTAAATCGTTGCCATAAATTTTGCTATTTTTTGCCCAAAAACTAGAGGATAGCTAGCCTACTATACAATCGTCACCTTGTAATGGTTATTTGCTTGGCATGTCAAAACATCCGATGTGTATTGCAAAGGTAAATATAAAAGGGATAGCGCCTTACCTCTCGCCCTAAGCCACAGCTCTTTGTCCCTTAAGTTCTAAGGTGATTTGTTGCTGTTGTTTGTCGCTAATAGGATAAAACAACATCAAAATTGCTGCAGCGACGCCAAAAATAGCAGGTATCCAACTCATCAATAATTTAATGCCAGGTAAGGTATCTGCAACAGTGCTGGGATCCATACCGTCGTACCCATAGCTAGACAACACAACCAATACTAATGCACCAGCAAAACCTCCCCCGGTTTTTTGCACAAAAGTGCCAGCGGAATAGACTAAACCTGTCGCTCTTCGTCCATTTTTCCATTCAGAATAATCGGCGGAATCCCCTAACATTGAAAAGAATAGTGTGGGAAAAATGGCCGCAAAAAACTCCGCTGCGCAGCCCAACACAAAGACTAAGGTAACATTCCCCTCTGGAATCCAATAAAAGCAGGCAGTAAAACCGCTACCAAACAACAAGGAACCAATAAACAGTAGTCTGCGACCAAAAACCCGAGTTAAGTAAGACGTACTTAGCGCACCAAAAATAGAGACCACCAGCAAGGCCACAAAAAACTGGCCAGTCATTAATTCATCACCAATAACATACTTAAAGTAATAGGCAATCACGCCATATTTAATGCCGTTGAACATCATAGTTAAGAAACCCATGCCCAATAGAATTAGCCAGGGTTTGTTGGTTATTAGATCGATCATATCCTGTTGAGTCGAGCTTATTTGCGATCTCGGTTTAGCCAGGAAGCGGTTGATTAAAAGCCAAGTCCCTCCTATGACAACAATAAATATGATCCCTGTGGTTAAATTTCGATAATAGAAAAATAACGTCATACTCATTAGGGGTACTAAAATAAACGGCAGATTTTTGGTTAGATCCGATAATTCAGCTTTCAATCCAGAACGGGTATTCATAACCGGTTTCACACGTTCTTTAGTAGATAAGAAAGTAAAGACCATAAGGGCAACTAATAATCCGGCAAACAGATACATAGTCGATTGGTAGCCTTGTACATCATTACCCTGACCAAATAAGTCAACAAAATAGGGTAGAAAGCCCATCACTAACAAACCACCTAGAAATGCCCCGGCGAATCGATAGGCAGATAAACTGGTGCGTTCAACATCGCATTCGGTCATTACCCCCATTAACGCTGAGTAAGGTACATTATTGAGGGTATAGCACAGAGTTAACCCGATATAGGTCACATAAGCATAAATTAATTTGTTACTCGCGGACCATTCTGGAGTGGTGAAACATAGCACCATAAACAGACCCAGTAAGGGCGTAGAGAATAAAATCCATGGTCTGAACTTGCCCCATCGGGTATCTGTTCGATCAGCAATCATGCCCATGATGATATCGGTTACACCATCGGATAATCTTACCACTAGGAACAACAGAGCTGCCGCAGCAGCGGTCAATCCAAATGTATCGGTATAAAATACTGCCAAATACGCAAGGGCTCCTCGCCATACTAAATTGGCTGCCGCATCCCCCATGGCATAACCAACTTTCTCGATTATCGGCAACCTGCTTACTTGGCTTTGCATAATTTACGACCTACTGGTGATGAGTTGCTTGTATGCCCGTCCACTATCTTTAATAATGCGATTCTGAGTGAGATAGTCTACATAAACAATACCGAAGCGCTTTTCGTAACCTTTCGCCCATTCGAAGTTATCCATTAAACTCCAGGCAAAATAGCCGGCAATATCAACTCCTTGCTGGGCAGCATAATCAACAGCATTAAGGTGGGACTGAAAATAATCGATTCTATCTTGATCATGCACTTTGCCTTGTTTAATTTCATCTTGCATAGCGGCTCCATTTTCAGTGATGTAAATAGGTGGCAGTGTATAACGCTGATGGAGTGATAGTAATAAATCAGATAGTGCTTCGGGATAGATTTCCCATCCCATATCAGTAGTTAAAACATTGTTGGGTTGCAACTCTTGAAACCAACCTTTGCCATCACAACGGTATTTTAAACGGGTATAAAAGTTAACTCCTAAAAAGTCTAACCTTTGACTAATTAAGTCCATATCACCCGGTAAAATATCGGGGCGATTTTGTGGTTCAATGAGTTCAACCACATCTGGATATAAACCTTCCATTACAGGACGCATGTACCACTGGTTAATATAGTCATCGGCTATTTTAGTGGCTTTTATATCCTTATCAGCCTGAGTCTCGGGATAACAAGGAGTAAAATTAAGTACAATACCGGCCAAAGCCTGAGGACAATTTCTACGTAAAGTACGTATTCCTAGACCATGGGCTAACAACAGGTGATGTGCGGATTTTCGGCCGTTGCCTTGGCCCGTTTTACCCGGTGCGTGCTCGCCGCTTTCGTAACCTAAGTAAGCTGAGCAAAACGGTTCATTTAAGGTAGCGTAAGCATAAACTCGATCACCTAAAGCTTTTGAGACTAAATTCACATAATTTTCAAAATGGAAAGCGGTTTCACGATTTAACCAGCCCCCGAGTTCTTCTAGGTGCTGGGGTAAATCCCAATGATATAAAGTGACAAAGGGTTTAATATTTCGCTTAAGCAACTCGTCTACCAAGTCAATGTAAAACTGTATACCTTTTTGGTTTAATGTCCCATCTTTCTTGATCACCCGTGGCCAAGAGATAGAAAATCGATAGGCATCCACGCCTAAAGAGTCAATCAACTCTACATCTTCTCGCCAAAACTTAACATGCTCACAGGCCACCAGCCCATTTGAACCATCGGAAATTTTCCCTGGTGTGGCACAAAAAGTGTCCCAAATAGACGCTAATCGGTTATCCGCATCCCCTTCAATTTGGAATGAAGATGTAGCAACACCGAACACGAAGTCTCGGTTCAATAATTTTGATGAAGATGGTAAAGATAGGTTGTTCATGATTGATAATTACTAATTCGGTTAATGGTTAATCGGTTTCTTTTTGGCGTTTTGATACTGCTAAATCGCGAAAAATATCATTAAAACCCACAAAATGAAAGCGCTTTCATTTAGAGGTTAGTTGGAACAGTATCAAAAAGCAATGATTAAGGTTAAAAAAATGTAAATGCCTGCTTCAAAAAGTCCTAAACTTCTAATTTAGCTAGTATTATTGCCTAGTCGTCATGATGGTTTTCGGTTGCCGACAATACTCTTGAATAAAGTCTTGATGAGTCGGTAAATGGGATACGCCTTTGGCTATTGATTGTTCCAATGAAGATAGGAACTTTTCTAACTCGTTCACAGGCATTCCCTGAACACTAGGGTGATATTGTTTAGGTTGAATTCCCTGGCCAAGCATAACTTGGGTCCAAGAATCCACTCTAAATAATTCACCATCGGCTTGAAATGCATGGGCGTGATCAGCGAACAGCCTGATTCTATGGGCTAAACTATCAGGTACTTCCATGTTTTTGCAATGTCGCCAAAACTCACTGTCTTGGCGTTGGGTAACATGATAATGCAACACAATAAAGTCGCGGATTTTTTCGATTTCATCAGTGGATTGTTGATTATATTCATTGATTACTGAGTCGGATATTTCACCACAGGGGAAAAGCCTCAGTAAGCGAATAATTCCCATCATTATTAAATGGATGCTTGTTGATTCAAGGGGCTCAACAAAACCACTCGCTAAACCAAGAGCCACACAATTTTTGTTCCAATGTTTACGTCGTCGACCAGTTCGATATTTGATCACTCTTGGTTGCGTAATCGCTTCCCCTTGAATATTTGCCAAAAGATGATTTTTTGCCTGTTCGTCGCTCATAAACTTACTGCAATAAACTATTCCATTCCCCACCCTGTGCTGTAAGGGGATCCGCCATTGCCAGCCACTGTGATGGGCAATTGATCGAGTAATAGGAGAGATTTCCCCCATTGATTCAGTTTGTACTGCAATAGCACTGTCACAAGGCAACCAATGAGACCAATCTTCATATCCAGTATGCAATGCTTGCTCAATTAATAGGCCTCGAAAACCTGTACAGTCAATGAACAAATCACCTTCAATTAGCTGTCCAGAATCCAGCTTTAAACTAGAAATAAAACCGTTTTTCGGGTTTTTATTTACTTCTGCAATTTTCCCTTCAAGCCGCTTCACCCCTCGAGATTCACTAAACTTACGTAAAAAGGCCGCATATTTACTTGAATCTAAATGGTATGCATAATTGATTGATAAGTTGTCTGATAACGCAAATTTGTTAGCCCTGGCGGCTTCCAATTCAAAGCAATACTTACCAAAGTCTTTAGCCACCCCCTGCTCTTTCCCATACAGCCAGAAGTGATGAAACGGCGCGATAAAACTCTCTTTACCTGTCATTCCAAAGGAATGGATGTAGCTATCGCCTTGCTTACCCCAATTATCAAACTGTATACCTAGTTTAAAGGTAGCTGACGTTTCCCGCATAAACTGAGATTCATCTATGCCCAAGAGTTTATTAAACACGCGCATGGGTGGAATGGTGGCTTCTCCGACACCGACGGTACCAATTTCATCCGACTCCACCAAGGTCACATTTATCACCGAGGACATCTGTTTAGCCAATGCAGCTGCCGCTATCCATCCAGCGGTTCCACCTCCCGCGATGACGACATTATTGATTTTTCTATTCACGTTTAAGGTCCATTTATCTGTTTAGTTTGTTAATTAACATGCTGCGAAGCTGGCGAGACATTATTTCATTCATTGGCCCAAGGAACCCTTGTGCTTCGGGGGGTAAGTGCTCAGTAGGCTGTTCACCTTCACCAAAAATATAGTAATCAAATACGTGCTTCCAACCGGCTTTCTCATGAGCCGGTTTATCGCGAAGACTTAACATGGCGTGATACAATACATTCATTGCGGCCCCCATGTATTTTTCAGCATCACTCCACCAATAATTCACTAAGATATTATATGGGCTTAATGCTTCAACTTGGTGCCACCACATACTTGGAATATAAATAGCATCGCCAGGTTCTAATTCCGCTACTTGTCCGTGGGCTAAGGCTTCTTTGATTTTTGGATATTTTTCAAAATCAGGATTGTGCAAGTCCACCATGGTAATAACTGGACCTCCTGGTGTAGGCGCTAGCGGACCAGGATATAAATTAGCAATTTGATCTGGTGGAAAAGTGATAAAACGGCGCTTTCCTGACACTACGCACGCAATGTTATCGGAGGCATCATAATGACATCTGGCAATAGACTTATTACCTATCCAGATACTCGCCACTGGTGGTTCGGTAGCAACCTGTTTTTTAGCCACTGGTATGTGTAAGTTGTTTTCCTGAGTCAATCCAGGAAAGTTTGTATCGATAACATTTGATGCGATGTAATAACTAGGTGGTTGCGGGTCATAAAGGTGCTGGATTATGAGTTCAAGAACCTCATCAACTTTTGCCTTTTTAGACTCATAATTTAGCTCAGTCGCATTTTCGTTGTACGCGTATTTGCCCTCTATTTCGGGCGCACCAAAATACGCGAATACGGGTTTTCCATTATAGAATGATTTTAAATAATCAACGCTTTTTTGCGCGGATTCCAAGCCAATTTCAACTAATTCCCAGTGCTTAACCAAACCTTTAAGCACAACAGGATGGGAATACTGATGGATATCCGTAGGTATTTTCCCTGGTTGGCAATCGGTTATGATTTCAGTTTGTTGTTTTATACTTAACATGTTTATTCTGAACTCGACTGGTAAGACGGATAATGCACTGATTAAGTTAGCAGGGCATTTTTGCGCTCTACCAACTTTCTAATATTAGTAACAGAAGCGATTGCTGCGTATGCAAACTGCAGGTAACCCAATTGGTTGAGTTCAAAAAGCTGTTCTGCTGACAAGGCTCTTAATTTCTCTTCATTAATAGTGAAATTACCAGTTAATTTGCACTTCTCTCCGTTGATTAAATCAAATTCGATATTAACCGGCTCTATCAAATCGCATGCTTGGAAGCAGTCAAACATCTTATCTTGGATTGCCATGCCTTCATGAATGGCCTGTAGGCGTGTGGCCACATGATTCAAATAGGGACTGTTGCCACCATGTTCGAGAAACAAGGGCTGTCCTTTTTCATTGGACACTTTGGGATGCTGCATATCAATATGAATAACCGGTGAGGGATCTGAAGGGGGATCCTGTTGCTGAAAGCCAATAAGAAAAGGCCCACGCTCCATCATCGCGGGTATGTAATCAGCATGCCAACCTAAAGGGCTCAGATTGTTTAAGAAAAGGTTTTCGTCTTTTTGCAAACCCAGTATTGCAACACATTGATATTTAATAGTTTGTTTGTCTAATTGAAAGAATATCGGATACTCTTTTTGCAACTCCACAAATTCGGGTGGGAAAACCAATACACTGGCTACATCATCGGCAAACTCTTTAGCGTAATGGGCTAGCACCCTCACATTTTTATGATGCACATTATTTAAAAGCACGTGTTTCGCCATTGTCTTCCCTCGACCTACAATTACTCATTTGTTAACTCAAACCAACAATTTAAAAATGAAATTATTCATATTTAATAAAGCTAAGTGTGCAAAACCAGTGTGCAACATCTTCAAATTCTATTCAAATATAGTCGCGTGGTTGCGCTCTTCGACAAAGGCAACAACACTTGATGTGTTGTTGCCTATTTCGCGCATAGTTAGAACTTGTAGCGAGCTCCCAATTGATAGCGTGCACCTAAATCTGTTGCATACCATAGCTGGGTTTCGTTACGAGCGTGTTCACGTATGTCTTCTTCAGTAATATTTAAACCTTCAAAAAATACCGTGAATTGATCGTTAATATCATAGCTGACGTTGACATCGAGTTGCGTATAAGACTCTACATAACGAGGGTTATTGGAACTACCTTTGTTCACCTCAGCCAAATATTTATCTCGCCAATTAAGGGCAAGGCGAGCTTGGAAGCCGTCTTTTTCATACATCGCCACAAGGTTAGCAGTATCACTTAACCCCACTAAAGCAAATTGCGATTGATTTGGATCAGCTTCATTATCAAAGCCCACATCTCCACGTACCACCGTATAATTTGCCTGCACACCAAAACCACTATCACCAAAGAAATGTTGTACCGCGAATTCAGCCCCATAGATTTTTGCTGCGCGATTATTATCGGGGGTGTTGGTGCGGAAAATGACTTCTGGGTCATCTTCATTGGCAAGCAAGTCCCAACCATCTGTTTCAGCTAGTTGTTGAATTTGCTCTGGTGTACCCGTGTAATCATCCGCACCGCCAGGAAACGCTTCCGGTTGACTGAGTAACACCATCATCGCGTAAAGAGAAGTATCATCTAGTGCGATATTACGATCAGCTAACGCTTGCGCTGCCGCTTCGGCACGGGGTCCACCGGTGACATCACGAATACCCAATAACGGTTGGTCAACTTGGCGGCTACCTAAGAAATTAACCACATCTTTTTGGAACAATCCAGCTGACACATAACTCGTTTCATCGTAGTACCACTCTAAGGATAAATCGACGTTAGATGATTCCAGTGGTAATAAAGCAGGATTTGACGCATCCGCCGTAGGTTGCGCGCCCAATAGTGTTGAACCGCCACCACCAGCAAAGTTTGAAGCAGAGACCCCTAAACTACCAAAACCAGCTCGAGCAATCGTTTTGCTATAAGAGAAACGACCAATTAAGTCATCCTGGATTTCCAATCTTAAATCTAAACTAGGTAATAAAAAGTCATAATCGCTATCCGCTGAAACATAACTTGTTTCCGAACCATCAACATAGGCAACTACGTCATTATTGTCTTCCCATTGGAAATAGTTACGACTAATCAATGATGTGGAAGTAACATCCGTAGTTTCATAACGAATACCAGTAAGGATGCTAAAGGGCATTTTGCCAATTTCACCTTCCAAGGATACCTGCACGTACGCAGCTAATGTATCTTCTTGAATCGTATCATCGAATGACAACGCATCTTCTACACCGCTTGGGATCCCTGGATAGAGGGCTTCAGCTGCCGTATATAAATCAGCGGCATTGGCAATAAATCCGTATCCACCAGATCGAGTGGTAAAGTCATCAAACTCTCCCGGCAAATCAAAAGGTTGGATCAAATCACCGAACTCCCCCGGATTCGCCACCCCCCAATTACCCAAGGCAATATTGTTACCTGCGGTTTGGAATGAACGAGACTCCATCTCGCGAGCTTCTAAACCGAAATCGAAATGACCACTGTCGAGGAAGTAAGTAGCATCAAGTTTATATTGAGTAATACTCGACTTTTGGCTGGCGTTTCTAATACGGGCAATTGACGATCCGACGTCTCCTGCATCCACCTGACCGTTATTGTTAGCGCCGCGAATACTGTCATCATAAACATTGCTATAAGTGGGTAAATCAGCATCCCAAAACCATTCTCTAGAGACGACGGTTGGCGCGCCTAAACCCACGGCTAACTCGCCAGATCCTCTAGGTCCGGTGCCGCGACTGTGCATGGTTGAATCGTGAGCATCAAAAACTATTTTGAAATCATCATTCACGTTGTATTCGAAATTGACCCCAACCGAATCAAGAGTATTGGTTTGTTCACGCCATTGCTGCTCATAGCCTTCATCAACGCCTCCGGCATAACTCTCGGAAATATAAATAGGCGTTTTTACGGCAGAGTTATCGAACTCAACGGTGCCCGTATTGGTTCCAATTTGTAGCCAGTTACCAATTTCTCCGCGCTGTTCGACAATTTCATTTTCGGCAAAGGTGTAATCAACTGATGCCTTAAAATCATCGGTGGGGGCGAACTGCAAAGTGAGTTGCATGTTGTCGCGAGTTCTTTGAGTATTTGAAAAAGCATAGCGGATATCATTAGGGCGAGCATACAACTGCCCTTGTTCTGGAGCATTAACATAATTGGCGTCAGCGTTGTTCCACATTCTATCTGGGTCTGCAATGTCATCCCAATAGTCAATATTCCAATTATTTACTGTTGCCCCTGTATAACCTGAGTCACGTTCTTGATGAACAGCCGACAAACTAACACCAAAGGTTTTGTCGTCATTGGCGTAACTCATAATGGCTGAAAGCTCCGGGGTTAAATCATCGCCGGTTCGATTAGTTGTATCATGCACGGCTTTTGCACCTACAGTGGCAACAAAACCTTCTTGGTCCATAGGTTTAGCGGTGATGATATTAATGGTTGCACCTATTCCACCAGTAGCGATATTGGCTTTCCCCGTTTTGTATACTTCAACGGCCCTAATACTCTCTGAGGCAAGGTTTGCAAAATCAAATGAACGAGTGTTTCCACCTTTGGTGGTTCCGTCAGCCCCTGTGCCTGCTCCATAGGTTATCGCCGCCGGCATAGTTCGACCATTCAAGGTGATCATGTTGTTTCCGCCACCAAAACCACGAACCGTCACTTCAGACCCTTCACCATTGGTGCGACTGATGGAGACCCCCGTAATACGTTGTAACGATTCTGCTAAGTTTGTATCTGGGAATTTACCGATATCTTCAGCAGAAATAGCATCAACAACCCCCGCTGATGAGCGTTTTATTGCAGCAGCCTCTTGTAAACTACCGCGTAATCCCGTTACTTGTATTACCTCTAAGTCTTCAGCTTCTTGCGCAACAAGTGGTGCACACATTGAAGCTCCTAAAACGAGCGACAGACTCTTTGCTAGATGGGTTTTTGCAAACCTTATTTTAGTCATGTTGTTTTCTCCCAAAAAACTAACTTGATAGTACTCATTACTACACTTTTACCCGCGCACTTCCTGCTCTTGCCACCCAAAGGTTGTAAAATTATTGTAATAACAAGCAAATGTAAGCGCTTTCATTAGGATAGAGTACGAAAAAGAGACCGTCAACTCATAATCATCCAATTCTGAAAAATTATTAACTAACCGTTTACAACTAAATCGATATAGCAACAATGCTTGAAAACCAAAAAACCCATTAGAAACATCAACTAAAGATTATAATTAAGCATTTATTATTTACTCGCCCGTCTGTAAAAATTAAATTTACCAAATCGAAAAAAGCAATAATTTTAACTAATAGTTAACATCAATCCCTGTTTCTTTGATATTTAGTATTTCTTTTTTATAGATTCGTTTGTTAACTATTTGTATGCCAATGTTTGATAGCTAATGCTATAAATTCAAGCTGGGAAGGAGTTAAAATTTACTCACAAAGTCAAAATATACTATTCAACTGACCTGGATCAATGTGGCTTTTTCAATACCTGATTAAATATCGCACAAGGGTTTTGAACAATAAGAGGCAACCTTTATGACTAACACCAAGGTAATGACATTGCTTAAAATGGTCATGTTCACGGGGCTGGGGTTAATTATGCTTGGGGTTTATTTACACCTTTTTAGTCAAACCATTGAAGAAATGGGAATACAAGGAATTATAATTAGTGCAGCCTGCGTTGCAGTGGGGATGGTTATGTCACTTCCGACTAAAATGATCATTACATTTATATTGGTTAAACGGGAATCAGAAGGGGTAAACCGTATTTTGAATAGCAAAGGTTAAACACAATGACATTTTAAAAGAATTTATGTGTCTATCTATTGACTAATTTTCATTCGATTATATACTGTATATATATACAGTTAAAATAGAGAGGATGTTATGACAAATGAATTAGTTAACCTGCACGATTCAATATGTGAGTCCGCTCGTTGTCAAATACAACAACAAAGAGTCAGTCAAAAAAACCAAGATAAAGCGACACGCGACAAACAATTCGAGAGCTTTATCAATCGCTTAGATAATCTACGAATGTTGGCGAAATCAAAAAATAAAAACACCAATACAGGGCGCAGAGTGCAGACTAGCTTCGCTTTTTAAATTGGGCTTTTAGGTTGGCTTTGTAGACTTGGTGTATAAGATTACTTAAAAAGTATAAATGCTAAATAGAGCTGGATTACCCAGCTCTTAGATTTTCAATACGCTTTTCCAGCGGTGGATGGCTTGCAAATAGTTTTTGTATTTTCCCCGCGTTAATGGCAAAAGCGGCCATTTCATCAGGCATATCAGGGCTTCCTTGAAAGCTCTTCAATTTCCCTAAAGCAGCAATCATATTTGCCTTTCCTGCGAGTTTTGCACCACCTTCATCGGCTCTGAACTCTCTGTACCGAGAAAACCACATCACTAGGGTCATCGCTAAAAAGCCAAGAATAATTTCAGCAATAATAGAGACAATCCAAAAAGCCGGTCCATGACCTCTCTCTACTTTGAATACGACTCGATCAACAATGTGTCCTATAACCCGAGATAAGAAAACCACAAAGGTGTTCACAACCCCTTGAATTAACGTCATGGTTACCATATCACCGTTTGCTACGTGGCTAACTTCGTGAGCCAATACCGCTTCCACTTCATTTTTACTCATCTGCGCAAGGAGTCCGGTACTAACTGCGACTAACGCATTATTTCGATTCCAGCCAGTAGCAAAAGCATTAGGCGATGGGCTATTGAAAAGACCAACCTCAGGCATGCCTATTCCAGCCATTTCAGCTTGTCTACGCACGGTATCGACTAGCCAACGCTGGGTAGTATCGGACGGCTGTTCAATAACATGAACGCCCATAGACCGCTTAGCCATAAACTTAGATAAGAACAAAGAAATGAACGCGCCGCTAAAACCGATAACACCTGAATAGATCATTAACGCAGTTAGATCTAAATCAACCCCATTTTCTGCTAGTAAGCCTTGGAAACCAAAAAGGCTAAATGTCAGACTTAATAATGCAATAATGGCTATATTTGTGCCTAGAAATAGAAATATTCTTAACATTCAGTACTCCTTTAATACAGAGGGAATTCCCCACTGAATTTAGTTACCAGTAGTCACGGTTAGAAAAGTTAAGAAACAAATCCACCGATTGCTCTTAATATGGGTCTTTAGCTAAGTTGTGCAATATATATTAATACTATTTTTTAAAATTTTTAGATGTTTATTCATGTAAACTTAGACGAAATATTAGTTTTGCTTCAATTCATACAAACTAGCGTATCTACAAATATGGGAAATTTGTTATTATTTGACCTAGAATTGTCACTTATTGTTAGTTAGAACAGACTAAAAAGAGTTAAACTCTCTAAATAAGTC
The DNA here is from genome assembly GCF_054782055.1 of Aliiglaciecola aliphaticivorans. NCBI lineage: Bacteria > Pseudomonadati > Pseudomonadota > Gammaproteobacteria > Alteromonadales > Alteromonadaceae > Aliiglaciecola > Aliiglaciecola aliphaticivorans. Next base: position 60,868 of record NZ_BAAGTF010000004.1, on the reverse strand, counting down.
AGATTACAGCGAAGATAAATAACAATTACAAAGTAAATTGTTGTTCAGTATCAATAACTCGCTATAATTTGTTATTCTTTATTGAGCGTTAGAATTTAAATTTAGATCGTTGGAGATTATTGTGAAATTAAAAGCGTTGTTGAGCGTGTTAGTAGGAAGTTTGTTGATGTTTGCCGTACAAGCGCAAAACATGTCTGAGGAAGATATCAAATCCCGCATCGAACCTGTAGGTTCAGTTCATGTTGCAGGTGCGAAAGCCGACTCAGCAGCTGCTTCAGGCCCTCGCTCCGGTGAAGACATTTATAATACCGCTTGTTTCGCTTGTCATGCATCTGGCGTGCTAAACGCTCCCAAACTTCACGATGCAGCAGATTGGTCACCGCGTTTAGAAAAAGGGTTAGATGAAGTTTTGCATAACGCATTAAACGGACTCGGTTCTATGCCTCCAAGAGGAACCTGTGGCGATTGCTCAGATGATGATATTAAAGCAGCAATTGAATACATGATTGAAGGTGTCTAACTTTAGTTGGTTGTATTAGTGCAGGGTTCTTTGAAGTTAATCTTTTATCGGATTAAATGTATTGTCTAAAGACTTTGATACAGACCAATTAACTGTTGAGGAACTGCGGGAAATAATCCCACAACTTCAGCAGTTAACAGAAAAATATAAGCGCTCTGAGCATATTCAAAGAGCGCTTTTTGACATATCTGAATTAGCGGGTTCTATCAGCGAACTTTCACGCTTATATGCTGCTATTCATGACATCATCGGTCAATTCATGAATGCCCAAAACTTTTTCGTTGCACTCTACGAAAAAGACGATGAATTTGTAGAATTCCCATACTTTGTTGACCAATTCGATGAAAATGTCATTAAACAAATTCCCGCCAAAGATTTACTTGGTGGTATCGCCGGTTATATCCTAAAAACTGGCCAGCACTTAGTTTTAAGTGAAGAAAACTTCGAAGCAGAATCAAAAAAACGTAACTTCAAAACCATTGGGAAAACCCCCGTAGATCTGATTGGTGTCCCCCTAAAACGTGGCAATAAAGTCATTGGCGCAATGGTGGTTCAAAGTTACGACAAAGCGGTTCGATATGTAAAAGACGAACTAGACTTACTGTTATTTGTTTCGCAGCATATTGTAAATGCTCTAGATAGAGTCAAAAGCAGGGAATTAACAGAGCAAACAATTCGCGAAAGAACTAAGCAACTTCGTGAAATTAACGATGAACTTCAAGATGAGATTTTAGAACGTCAAAAAGTTGAATCTTTGCAACAAGCCCTTTTCGAAATTTCCGAAATCGCCGCTTCGGTGGAGGGGGAAATGTCTGATTTCTATGCTAGTTTACACGATATTCTAGCCAGACTACTGAGCGCTCCGAACTGTTATGTGGCGATAATTAACGAAAAAAATAACACCTTAGAGTTTCCCTATTACAGCGATGAATTAAATGATTTTATCAAGTCAAGACCAATGAGTAATGGCCTCACTGAGTTTGTCTTGCGTTCGGGTAAAGCAGAATTAATAGACGCCGAACGAGTCACTGATTTAGCGGTTGAAAACCAACTAGATCACACCACAGTCAATAACATGATTAAACATAACAACTCATGGATAGGCTCTCCTCTTTATGTGGATGGGGTTATCTCTGGGGTTATCGCGGTTCAAACCTACAGTAAAGATTCGAAGTACACCCTTAGAGATCTAGAGTTATTAAAATTCGTTTCTCACCATATTGCTGTTGCTATCGAGCGTAAACAAACGGCAGAAGCCATTCAAAAGTACAACGTACAACTCAGTCGCAAAGTCCGTGAACGCACAGACGAATTACACCAAACTAATTTGTATCTAAAGAAGCAAATTGAAGAGCGTAAAGAAATCGAATTAAAACTTATTCATGATGCACATCATGATGCACTCACTGGCCTCCCAAATAGAGTCATGTTTAACAGTCGACTGGAGTTAGCTGTTGCGAATAAAAACAGATATCCTGAACATCAATTTGCGGTTTTATTCATAGATTTAGATAGATTCAAACAAATCAATGATAGCTTAGGTCACCATACTGGCGATCAGTTCTTAATTGAAGTATCTAAACGTATCTCTAAATGCATCCGCGCTCACGACCTATTAGCGAGATTAGGCGGTGATGAGTTTGTTATTCTGTTAGATAGTTTTGACGACTTTAGTGATGTTGAGGAAGTAGCCAGTCGTATCATTCAAACTCTGTCTATTCCTTTCACCTTTGATAATAAAGAAATGTTCTCTGGTGCCAGTATTGGAATAGCAAATATTGAAAAGGGTTATGAAACCGCTGATGAATTGCTTCGGGATGCGGACGCGGCTATGTACCAGGCTAAAGCACTTGGTAGAGGGCGTTATGTGATATTCGATACGAGCATGCGTCAAAAATTACTGGAAGAACTGGAGTTAGAGAACGAATTCAGGAAAACCCTGAATGAAGAGAACTTCGATTCTCAAATTCAACCCATTGTAAATTTTCAAACGAATTCAGTGTTGTATCACGAATTTTTCGTGCGCTGGATCCATCCAACAATGGGTAAAATTAAACGCGAGAAGTTCTGGAAAGTTGCCCAAGGTAGCGGATTAACGGTAGAGATAGATAACTTTATGTTAGACCAAGCGGTTAAGATTCTACAGCACTGGAAGAAAGTCGGCGATAACGAAACACACCGCAAAATCGCCATTAATTTATCAATAAATCATTTATCCCAAACTCGATTAGTGAATCAAATAATTGAAAGAGTAAAAGCAACTAATATTGACCCTTCTAATTTAGTTTTTGAGTTTGATGAAAATGAACTTAATCTTCGCTCAACTTTTATGCTTCCAGCGATAAAAAAACTGAAACGTTCAGGTGTTACTCTGGTGTTAGATAACTTCGGGAGCGGACTTGCTTCTTTAAGCTACTTATATAGCTATCCATTTGATTACGTTAAGATTGATCATAAATTCGTCAAATCAATCACTCGCTCAAAGCGGAATTACAATTTAATTCGCTCAGTACTAGCCATATCCAGCCAGTTATCCTTTAAGCTTATTGCTGAAGGGATTGAAAATGAAGAACAATATAACGCGTTAGTGGATGCAGGATGCACTTTAGGTCAGGGCCACTTTATCGAGTCTCCCGTTAGCATGACGTCCGTTTTACAACAAAATTCACTTCCCGCTAGCTAAAATATTTCGTAAATTCGCGATACCAGTCTGACCTTTTTGTTGGCGAACTTCAGCACTATCTTTGACCTTTTTATGTTCCCAAATAATATCATCTTGAGGTAGCTCATATAGGAAACGACTTGGCTCAGGCTGAATCACCTCTCCGAATTGCCGACGTTCTTTACTCAAGGTAAAAAATAGCTCCTTTTGTGCTCGGGTAATACCGACATAAGTTAGCCGACGTTCCTCTTCGATATTATTTTCATCAATACTACTTTGATGTGGCAATAAGCCCTCTTCCATACCAACCATGAAAACATAAGGAAACTCGAGCCCTTTGGATGCATGTAATGTCATCAGTTGCACTTGATCTGATTCTTCGGCATCTTCATTGCGTTCCATCATATCTCGCAATATTAGTCGATTCACAACCTCAGACAAAGTCATTGGCGGATCTAACTCGTTTCCTTCGAGCATATCGCTTATCCAGCCAAAAAGAGTACTGATATTCGCCATTGCCATTTCAGCAGCTTTAGGACTGGTGCTCGACTCATATAGCCACTCTTCATACTGCATGGCCTTGATCATGCCACGAATCGCGGCAATACCGTCGCCACGAATAGCATTGTCTGAAGCCTCAACAATCCAGCGACTAAATGCCTCTATATTTTGCTGAGCTTTTCCACTTAAAACACTGTGCAACTGTGGGTGGCAAGCCGCTTCAAAAATAGAGCACCCCAACTGATTCGCGAAACTCCCCAACTTTTCTAAGCTAACACGTCCAATGCCGCGAGTTGGTGTATTGATAACCCGAAGTAGCGCGTTGTCATCATCCTGGTTGACTAGCAATCTTAGGTAAGCCATCAAATCTTTTACTTCAGTTCGACCGAAAAATGACATACCTCCATTTATTTTGTATGGAATACGATTACTCATCAGAATTTTTTCAAATAAGCGAGATTGGTGGTTTCCCCGATACAGAATTGCATAATCCTTGAATTGGGTATTCTTCATAAACTTGTGGGCGAGTAGTTCGGCAACCACGCGTTCTGCTTCATGCTCTTCATTTTTGGCAATCAACACTTTAAGAGGCTCACCATAACCTAATTCTGAGAACAATCGTTTTTCAAAAACATGGGGGTTATTTTGAATAAGAATATTTGCTGTATGTAGGATCCGTTCTGAAGAGCGATAATTTTGTTCTAGTTTTACCAACTTTAAGTTGGGAAAGTCTTGTTGTAAAAGGGCCAGGTTTTGTGGTCTAGCTCCACGCCACGAATAAATAGATTGATCATCATCACCCACAACCGTAAACCTAGCGCGTTCTCCAACTAACAACCTGACTAATTCATACTGACTAGTATTGGTATCTTGGTATTCATCAACCAACAGGTATTTAATTTTGTTTTGCCATTTTTGCCGCACCTCTTGGTTATTTTGCAATAACAAGGTTGGCATCAGTATCAAATCATCAAAGTCTAAGGCGTTATAGGCTTTAAGGTGGGTCTGATACTCATGGTAAACTTTTGCGAACTCTACTTCTCCAGGAGATAGCGCCCGCTTTTGCAACTGCTCAGGCAAAATTAAGTCGTTTTTCCAATTGGAAATACACGACTGCAATAAATTCAGCTGCTCTTTATCACCATCTAAAGAATCTTCAGTTAGGTCTTTTAACAACGCCATAGTGTCTTTGTCATCAAACAAAGAAAAGCCAGGTTTAATTCCCAAGCTACGGAACTCTGACTTTATGATATTCAGCCCCATGGTGTGGAAAGTAGAAACTTTGAGGCCCCGAGCATCTTTTTTGCCCATGGTTTGGGCTACACGTTCCTTCATTTCTCTAGCAGCTTTATTAGTAAAGGTTACCGCTGCAATTTGACGGGCAGGAATACCACATTCTTGTACCAAATAAGCGATTTTATTGGTAATAACTCGGGTTTTACCACTGCCCGCGCCGGCAAGCACTAAGCATGGTCCAGAGATAAATTTAACAGCTTGATTTTGACCGTCGTTGAGTTTCATGGGAGCGTCTTTTAAATATGGCCGGGAATTGTAAAAAAATAACAGTGGAATTACTAGCCTCGTCAGTCCAAATCAGCTGTTTTACTGCAAATGCAGCAACTTCAACACACCTCTGATACAATCATATTTTTATATGGAGACTCTACCCATGTTGGACCCAAAAAAACTGGAAGATATTGCGAAGCAAATCACCGATTCAATTCCACCAGGTGTAAAAACTATGGCTGAAGGGGCTGAAGCCAAGGTCAAACAAGTACTTCAATCCCAATTGAGCCGACTAGAATTTGTTAGCAGAGAGGAATTTGATGTACAAAGTCAGGTTCTTATTCGCACGCGGGAAAAGCTTGAAGCCTTAGAAGCTCGCCTAGAAAAATTAGAAAATCCGGCTCATTCTGCTGACGAAAATTAAGATATTTTCAACCGGAAGTTACAGCCAATAGTGGCAAAGCATGCCTATCGCGACAATCATTCCAGCATAGTGATTGTTTAGGAATGCTTGAAAACAATTGGCTCTGATTCGGTCTTTTATTAAATACTGTTGATAAATAAAAAGTCCAGCCATAACCAAAAGCGACATATACATTGGCCAAGTCATATTTAAGGTGTAGGCAACAAATCCAAGTAACACTAAGGTAACCAGTTGCGTAATGCCTATGGCTAATTTATCAGCTTGAGCAAATAACACTGCGGTAGACTTCACCCCAATCTGCAAATCATCATCTCGGTCTACCATGGCATATTCAGTATCATATCCCACTGTCCAAATAACATTGATAAAGAAAAGTACCCAGCCAATCCAATGAATTTGTTCATTTACTGCCATAAATGCCATAGGAATTGCCCAACTAAATGCCGCTCCAAGCACCACCTGTGGCAGATTGGTAAACCGCTTCATAAAGGGATAAATAGAAGCGAGTGCTAACGCACCAAATGACAAAAGTATGGTTTGGTAATTTAGAGTTAATACAAGTAAAAAGGAAATAGAGACAAGCACAGAAAAAAATAATATCGCCTCTTTCTCTGTCACTTCTCCACTAACTAACGGACGAGACTTAGTACGTTCAACTTTCCCGTCAACGTGGCGATCGGCGTAATCATTAATAACGCAACCTGCGCTGCGCATGGCAAAAACACCCGCAATAAACACGACCACTATTTCCAATGGAGGATAGCCCTCACCAGCGATTAACAACGCCCATAATGTTGGCCATAGCAATAAATAGCTGCCTATGGGTTTGTCCATACGAGCTAATCTAACAAAAGCGTTAAATTTACTTTTTGTCATATTGAACTCTGTTTGGAATAGGCTGGACAATCTGGTAAAAAAATCTCAGCCACCATTAACTGCAATTGGTTAAAGTCAAACAACGAACGACGCCCCCAAAGAGGTTGTTCTTCAGTTGCCCTAATGAAATCTGTAAAGTGTAACGTATTAGGCAGCTTCAACAATTGAAAGGGACTACGTGAAAATCGGCTATCATTGAAAATAATTTTTCCCAATGGTTTGCTACCTAATTCCGCCAAATCCATTTCGCACAATTGTTGCGGTAAGACTGACCGTGCAAATACCCAAGGCTGGCCGTTACCATATAAAATCACTTCTCTGACTTGCCACTGCAGATCTTGAGAGTGAGGATTATGGGAAGTTAATTGCGTTAACTCCTCAGATTCAGGCCGCATCTGCCGTTGCCCAATTAATTCAACCTTAAAATCTGCACAGTGTGATTGCAAACGTTCGGTAAGAGAACCTGTATCTAAAAGCCAGTTTTTCAAATAGGGATCAGCCACAGGTAAGTCATCTGCGGACACCCAATTTGCTGGAATTGAAACGGGAAAGTGAGTTTGTTGAATCAAAATTGCGCTAAGTCTATGAAAATGTGACGCTATCATACCAATAGCTGTTAACATACTGAAGACAATAGAGTGAGAAGATCTATAGTCACAGTGTAAAGATTGTAATTTTCACTTTATAACTAACAAATGCGTTAGATTAATTCTCAACACTTGTTAAACTAAAGTTATCTGCATTGGCTGTTAATGTCGCCAATGAATTTGATAATTATAAAATTCGAGACAACAATATGAAATCTGTGTTTTTTGCGTGTATTTTAGCGATTACTTCAAGTCAATTTATCGGTTCAGCTCAAGCTCAATCGAATTTTGCGTACTATGGCTTGGAACCAGATATTGTCACCAATTTTTTAGGTTCGAATGCGACCAATTTAGGTTTTGTTCGCACTACGATAGAGCTAATGTTAGAAGATGCTGATTACATTGAAGCTATTGAACATCATTCTCCATTATTACGCGCGACTGTAATTGACATACTTGGTAGGCAACCTAAAGATAAAGTAAAGTCTCTTACTGGTAGAGAGGATTTCCGCAGAAGCAGTCTAGAGCAACTAAGAGAATTGATGGAGAAGGAAACCGGCAAGCCTATGATAAAAGACATCATCATCACTAAGTTTATTGTTCAAGGCGGATAAATGATCCCCCGATACACGAATAGATTAGCGACGTTTTAGGGTGTTTTGGGTAAAAAACACATAGCACCAGGCAATAGCACAACCACAGACTAATCCTAATGTATGGGCAGTATTGGCAACCGACACCCACAATAAATCAACATAGCCTAAAACCAACCATATTAGCGAAAAACCTATAATATAGTTAGGCAAAGCAAGTCCCCATTGAGGTCTAAGCCAAACACACCACCAAACAAAGCCGATAATTCCGTAAACAACACCAGACAATCCACCAAAATCAGGGCCTGACATTAACAATTGACCAATGTTAGGAATAATTGCGGTTACAATGAAAATCAATAGTAACGTACTAGAACCAAACTTTTGTTCGATGCCTTTACCAGCCAGCCACCACCAAAGCAGATTAAAGATAATGTGCATTTCATCAAAGTGAATAAATGCAGGGGTGATGGTGCGCCACCATTGTCCAGTTTCAACGAGTAAAGACCATGGCAGCAACATCATATTTTCTCTTACCCAAATAAAGCCACCAGCGATTGAACTAAGGTAAACGAGTATACAAATCCCCATGATCAACCACGTAACCGGAGTTTGCTGAAACATACTCCAACTTATTTTTGGAAATACCGACTGCCGAGCTTCTCGTGCCTCACGAAAAATTTGCTGTTCCGTTTCCCAAGCTCGTTGCTGATATTTAGGATCAGTTGGATTATCAACAAATTCTTTAACGATAAAAGCGGCTTCCTGGAGACAAGAAGGGTCATCTAACAAAACTTGATGATTGAGATCACCTTCCGTGTAAGCATAGCTAGCTGGAATATTCTGACTGATTAAATAAGTAACCAACAGCAATGCTGGACTTTCATGGCCAAAACTAACTAATTCAAGTGATTTGCTCAAAATTTTATTCTGCGTCCCCGGTTACGAAAGGTAAGCTAGCTCTCCAGGCCTCGAAACCACCATCCATACTATAAACTTGTTCAAAGCCCTGATGGATCAAGAATTGTGCGGCTTGCTGACTACTAATACCGTGATAACAACAAACGATAACAGGCGTTTCGAACTCCGTTTCTGACATAAATTGCTGCAAACTACCATTAGTTAAATGTACTGCACCTTCAACATGACCAGCTGCAAATGATTGCTCATCACGAATATCGACTAATCTCGCTTTTTTATCAGCCAAAAGCCCTTGCGTTTGCTCTACGGAAATATGTTCAAACTGCTCCAAATCGCCCCCTTATCTACTTTTTATTGTTTATGCTTACCAATTTAAAATTACTTTACCCGATTTGCCCGATTCCATTGCATCAAAACCTTGTTGAAAGTCATCGATATCAAACTGATGGGTAATTATGGGATCTAAGTTCAGTCCGGACTGCAATAGACTTGCCATTTTATACCAAGTTTCGAACATTTCACGACCATAAACACCTTTTATGATTAGGCCTTTAAAAATCACTTGGTTCCAATCTATCGCCACATCCTTTGGTGGGATACCTAACATCGCAACTTTACCACCATTGTTCATTTTAGCTAGCATATCTCGTAATGCGGAAGGGACACCTGACATTTCAAGACCAACGTCAAACCCTTCAGACATCCCTAGCTCTTGCATCACCTCTTCTAAGCTTTGATTGGCAACATTCACCGCGCGTGTTGCCCCCATTTTATTAGCTAAGTCTAAGCGATAATCATTGATATCGGTAATAACCACGTGCCGTGCACCAACATGTTTAGCCACAGCAGCCGCCATAATACCAATGGGGCCAGCGCCGGTAATCAACACGTCTTCGCCGACTAAATCAAATGACAAAGCGGTATGAACTGCGTTGCCAAAAGGGTCGAAAATCGACGCCAGTTCGTCACTAATGTTGTCGGGGATTTTAAATGCATTAAATGCAGGGATCACCAGATATTCCGCAAAAGCACCTGGACGATTGACACCCACACCTTCGGTATTGCGACAAAGGTGGCGTCTACCAGCACGACAGTTTCGACAGTGACCACAAGTTATGTGCCCCTCTCCTGAAACTCTGTCCCCTGGTTTAAAACCCCGAACTTCTTGCCCCATTTCAACCACAACACCCACATACTCATGACCAACAATCATAGGCACAGGGATCGTTTTTTGTGACCAATCGTCCCACTGATAAATATGCATGTCCGTGCCGCAAATTGCGGTTTTATTAATTTTGATTAAAAGATCATTGTGACCGACCTCAGGTACCGGAGCATCGTTCATCCAAATCCCTTTTTCAGGGTAAAGTTTAGCTAATGATTTCATTGGATCACCTTTAATTCCCTGCCTACATCGATAAAGGCATCAATTGCCTGATCAACTTGTTCGATTGTATGAGCGGCAGACATTTGAGTGCGAATTCTAGCTTGCCCTTTAGGCACAACTGGAAAAGAAAATCCAACTACATACACGCCACGTTCTAACATTTTATCCGCCATTTCACTGGCCAATTTGGCATCGCCCAACATTACAGGAATAATTGCATGGTCTTTGCCTGACAAGGTGAATCCAGCTTTCTCCATACGAGTGCGGAAGTGCTTAGCATTTCGATTAAGTTGTTGACGCAATTCATGACCTTGCTCAAGCATTGAAAACACTTTGAGTGACGCTGCGACAATCGGAGGCGCAACAGAATTAGAAAAAAGATAAGGACGAGAACGTTGACGTAGCCAATCAATCACTTCCTTTTTACCTGAGGTGTAACCTCCAGATGCACCACCTAGTGCTTTTCCGAGGGTGCCGGTAATAATATCGACTCGTCCCATAACATCGTTATATTCATGGCTCCCACGTCCATTTTCTCCGACAAAGCCAGTAGCATGGCAATCATCCACCATAACCATTGCATCGTATTTGTCAGCCAAATCGCAAATACTATGTAAATCAGCTATCACACCATCCATAGAGAAAACGCCATCAGTGGCAATAAGTTTGAAACGAGCGCCGTCTTTTTCAGCTTGGATTAATTGCGCTTCTAATGCTTGCATATCGTTATTAGCGTAACGATAGCGCTTAGCTTTGCATAGGCGCACGCCATCAATGATACTGGCGTGATTCAAAGCATCTGAGATAATGGCATCTTCAGGGCCCATGATAGTCTCGAATAGTCCCCCATTCGCATCAAAACACGATGGATACAAGATGGTATCTTGCATTCCTAAAAAATCACTGATTTTTTGTTCCAACTGCTTATGAATATCTTGAGTTCCGCAGATAAAACGCACTGAAGCCATGCCAAAACCATGTTCATCTAATCCCACCTTTGCCGCGTCAATTAAAGACTGATGATTGGCTAAACCAAGATAATTATTGGCACAAAAATTAAGTACATGCTTGTCATTTTGCACCACAATATCAGCCTTCTGAGCAGAAGTGATAACACGTTCGGATTTGTACAGCCCATCGTGTTTAACTTGTTCGATTTGCTGACTTAGATGTTGATAAAATGCTTGGCTCATGATGCCCCCAAATGAATTAGATGGCGCTATATTAAAAGATATTTTCTTAAGATAATATGGTTCATCACTGCTTTAATGTTAATTATTAGATAAACCGTTGTGTAATGTTTTAATTACATAATCAGGAGAAGGGATTAGATTCAAGATGGGAGCTAACGACTTTCACCGTCTAAGGCAAGTATTATTCAGACTGGCCATATTGCCAGATTCCATTTTTACAATACTTTTGTAATTCCTCAAACAACAAATCCTCGGGAATAGGTTTAGCAATATAAAAACCTTGAGCCATATTACAATCAAACTGCTTAAGCAGATCTATTTGCAATTGCTCTTCAATTCCTTCAGCTATCACTTTCATTTTTAAGTTTTGCACCATGGATACCGTAGAAGACACAATCTGCCTGTCAGAATCATTGGTAAGCATGCCATCAATAAAAGCCCGATCTATTTTAATAAAAGTCGCAGGCATAGTTTTTAAATAACTTAATGATGAATAGCCAGTGCCGAAGTCATCAATAGAGATTAAAAAGCCTTTATCTATTAATGATTGCATAATATCGGTGGTACGTTGAATATCGTTTACCAACGTCCGTTCAGTTAACTCCAATTCAATCAAACTGGGTTTTAATCCGGAACTATTAATCTTCTCTTCCAAATACGGGACTAAATCAGGATCGAGGAATTGAATACCTGCTAAGTTGATGGCTATTTTAAGCTCAGGATATCCGTTTTGTCTAAACCCTTGAAGAAGATCAAAGGCATTTTCAATACACCAATACCCTAAAGTAAGCATAAACTCGGTATTTTCCAAAATAGGGATAAAGTATCCTGGTGAAACAGGCCCCCTGTCAGGATGATTCCATCGCAACAATGCCTCAAAGCCCATTAAACGCCCAGTTTTCAATTCTATTTGTGGTTGCAACGAAAAACTAAAATTATCATTTATTAAGGCTATTCTAGCTTCATCTTCTAGGGCGACCTTATCGATAGCGTTTTTCGACATGGATTCAATATACAACTTAATGCAATTCCCACCATCACCTTTAGCGTGGTACATGGCAATGTCTGCACAACGAATCAGCTCATTAACATTGGTTTCTGCCGAGCTTGTATGGGCGAATCCAACACTAGTAGACACATAAAAACGTAACTGAGCTACATTAATTGGGGCTCTGAAGCGGTCGAGGAGTTTCTCGGCCACTTTGATAGCACTTTTTATGTCTTCTACATTATTCAATAATATGGCAAATTCATCCCCACCAAGGCGACACACGATACCGTTATCATCAACAACGCTTTGAAAGCGACTTGCCGCTTCCCTTAATAGTTCATCACCAATAGTATGTCCGTAACTATCATTAACTTTCTTAAAATCATCTAGGTCGAACATCATTAGTACTATGAATTTTTCACTCTCAACTAACTTTGCTAAGGCCTCCTTGATTTTGATAACCAACATATTTCGATTCGGCAGATTTGTTAGTTGATCATACATGGCCATTTTTTCAAGTTCGTTGGTTTTAGTGGACACTTCTTCATCAAGCTGTTCAAGGCGATCAGCTAATTTATTAGCGGATTCATTAAGGGTATCGAGTTCATCTTCATAATAGTGTTCAGTCACTCGGCTTTTGAGTCTAAATTGTTGATAATCTCGCAATGCTAACAATGGTAAGCGCTCAGTAAAATCAACTAAGCGTTTGCGAACATTGTTACTAATCAGATAAAACAACAACATGGCCAAAACAAAAACAATGGATGCAACTATGATTATGGTTTGTTTATAGGCCAAATGAGCCACCATCATTGGCGTAATGTCATAAGCAGCTAAAATGTAATCGTCATCCGCACTGGTTGTCGACATGGGGATGACGACTACAAAATAATGATTATCTTCAAGGGTTAGTGGTGCGCCTTTAACAAGAAGCTCATCGATAGTTAAATCGTTAGGAAATGCATTAATCAACGATTTAAATAAAGCTTGATGTTTACCTGCTAGGGGCTCTCTTATTTCAATATCTTGCGCGTTTTTAGTCTGGCGATTAAAAGGAATATATGAAAGGGCAAGGGTGGCATCTGTTGACTGATTGAGAAAGGCTAAGGTATCGATAAGACTTAAACTTAATGTAATAACAGCGGTGTTTCCATCAGCCTGAAGCAGAGGAATAGATAAAATTTGTGAACAAAGACGCTCACAAAACGTTCTTTCCTTAGAGACCTGATTTTCGAAAACATATTCAGTATTTTTTTGTATGTGCTGCGGTACTTGGGATACAGAAGAGAAAATTATATTTTTTTGATGATCAAAAAGCCAACCTTGTTCAACTTGCATGTTCAATTGCAAAAATTCAAACCGGGAAGAAAAGGTATTGCCTAACGCCCTAATCGGTTGAGACTCGTTCTGATGCAGTTGAACCAATATTTCAACCCAAGATTCAATGCGGCTGAGAGACATTTTATTCAGTAGTAGATATTGGCTTTGGTTTTGGTGCTTAATTTCTTGTTGTTTGAGTAAAAAATCCTGGTTGGTTTTCTGTAACCACAGAAAAGACATGGATATACCTAATGTTAAAAGAAATATTAACAATAACAGTAGCATTTTGTTTGTGAGGCTAAGAAAAGGCTTCATAATTAGAACCAATGGGCGAGTTGCACACCCCAAATATTCCAATATTTACGGTCATTTTGCATTGTATTAGGCATAAAAACAGGTGCTAAACGACCTGTCCCTTTAACCCGGTGAAATTCAGCTTGTAGCTGCCAATCATCTGCAAATGTCCAACTCACTCCTAAGGTAAATTGGTCTTGAAATCCAAAGTATGCGGGGACTTCACCATTAGATTGTGCTGCTCGGGCTTCGCCATCCCGGTCATTCCTATCTAAATCAAATATGTCTAATCGAGTGGTTAAAGCCAGATCCTTATTGATAAAATAGCGCCCTTGGATGTAGCCCCCCTCAGCTTGAGTGTTAGTGTTAAATCCTGCAAAAAACAAATTAGAATATACGCTTCTTTCTCTAAACAATTCGACTGCCAATAACCAATTTTGGGTCTCATAGGTTCCCTGCAGAATTAGCCGTTGAACTTGTCCTTCACCATTGATAAAAAAGTCTTCATCACCACTATTATATTCGAATTTAGAATCCAACAAACCAGCACTCAATCTCAAAGCCTGATCATACCAAACCAAGTTACCTTGATGTACGAATTTTTGCTCAATGTCGCCTGTGGCAATAGGTGCGATTAAATTTTTAGTTTGCTCTTCGCTAATTGGCGAGCTTCCATAGCTCCAATTAAACTCCCAGTCCCCCCAGGCATTGCTTGTGTTGGCAACAACAGCCGCCCCATCCACACCTAAGGCAACATCTCGAAATGCGTCAAAATAGATAGATTGAGGCAATATGATGGTAGGTCTTGTATGGGGTACATCTCGCGTGGACGAATATAGCCAGTGATAATTTTTCACTCGACCTAGATGCACATTAACTTGCCAATCTAAATTGGTAATAGCTCGCCAATCAAGAAAAAGATAATCGACACGTAAACCTTCTGGATAACGGTTACCGCCATTTAAATAGACAACCTGTCCTGCCAATCGAAAGTTAGAGTTTTCTAAGGTATATGAGCCATTTAGGCCCACCTCCGTTAGTTTGAGGGTAATATCGCCATCATCATCAATATAGTTAGAATGTTCTCCTTGAATAATTCCCTGTGCAACAAACCCTCGCCAATTGAAATTATCTGAACTTTTCGCAGCAAACGAAGCAGTCAAAAGGATAAACCCCAGTAGAACTAGCAAATTAACCGATATTTTCATTTGCTATTCTCCATAATCCGTATTGTTTTAACGCTTTCAGTACTAGAGCCGTCAAGCATATACCCTATAGCACCGGGTGTGGTACTCACTTTTTTTAGCATTTCTTGGACGTTGTCTAGCTCAATAGGTTTATCTCCTAACCCTGAGTAAGCTAGCTTATTCCAAAGCCTTTCGATTTGATAAGGGAACATTCTAAGCACATTTTTACAAAGAGCTTGATGAGTAGGGTTTTCGGTTTTCAACACGAACACAGTAATAGCCTGGCCATCAGGCCAAACCGTTTGTCTCATGGAAAATATTTTGCGCAATTGAGCAGGAGTTAATTCTTCAGTCTTAACATCAATGTTCACAATAACATTGACTGTCCTGTCTTCTGCAAAAGCCGCAGTTGCTAACATGGTCATTAAAATAAAAGTGACGTTAGCCAATCTACTTAACAATCCTTTCCCCTTTCCTCTAAAAGCAGGATTTCTCCTGAGAAATTAAGATTAGTTTATGTTTTTAGAACTTGCGCATGCTTTTTTAGGTTAATATTAGTTTTGACTACTTTTTTTAACCCTTTCGGCTAAAAAGTAATAGTTAACAGTAAAATAACGACTTTATATAAACATATTCTACTAGAGTATAATATTTACCAGCATGACTCAATCACTGATGCCGCAATCTATCAAGCTAAAAATTAGCCGTTGGCTCTATTCTTTAATCTTGTTCTGCGCCATTCCTATTTTATTTATACACTGGTTAATCAAATTTAGTTTTCGCAAAAAACATTTTAATTTGCATCGTTTAAATCGCTTCGCTATTTATCCTCAAAAAGTTAGACAAAGCGAAATTTTAATTCATTGTGTTTCCGTGGGAGAAGTAGCTGTAGCTGCTCGCTTAATCGATACCTTGTTAATTGCCAGCCCCACACTAAGTGTAACTGTTACTACCACCACCCCAACGGGTGCGGCTAACGTGAAGAACTTATTAGGTGAGAAAGTACAGCACCTGTATTTACCCATTGACCTAGGGTGGATGATGAGTCGGTTGTTCAATCAAGTCCGCCCTAAAAAAGTGCTGGTTGTGGAAGTAGAGTTATGGCCAAATATGATAAGACAGTGTGCTAAAAAGCATATCCCAATATTGTTAATCAACGGCAGAATGACCGATCGCTCTGTTCGCGGTTACCAGAAACTATCACTTTTGATTGCGCCTATGCTGCAATCCATCAACCATGTGTGCGTCCAATCCCAGAGAGATTATGATAATTACTTGAGCTTGGGCGTTCCTGCCCATAAACTGACAATTACTGGCAATATCAAGTTTGAATTAGACAATAGCATTAGCGGGATTGCTGAACCTTTAGTTTCTCAGTTTAAGGCTGAAAATAGAAAAATACTGATTGCTGGAAGTACCCACGACCCTGAGGAAAAGATTCTACTCGATGCAGCGAAATCCCTCATTGGTCAGTTTCCTGAATTGTTATTAATGATAGTTCCGCGCCACCCTCAACGTTTTGACAAAGTCTATGAACTACTCAAAAACGCCGGTTTAAATATCATGAGAACATCACAAAAAAGCCTGCCTCAGGAGCAAAACTTACAGCCTCATATTGACATTGTTTTAGTCGACCAAATGGGAGTTTTAACTGACCTATATCATTACGCAGACTTCGCATTTATCGGCGGCAGCATAGCAGTAAGGGGTGGACACAATCCACTGGAAGCGGCTGTAGCGGGTATTCCGACAATGATGGGAAATAGCACCCATAATAACCCCGTTATATGTGAAGCGCTGAAAACCAGTGGTAATCTATTTTCTGTAAATAGTAGTGAAGATGTTGTGCAAACCGTGCGTCACTGGTTGATTGATGAAAACGCACGTATTGCCGCCGGTCAGAAAGGGTATGATGTGGTCAAAGCTAACAAAGGTGCGCTGCAAAGAACCATTGCATTAATCGATGCTCATTAACCTCGAAGCGATAAGACTTCATCCACTTTCGCTTTGACCCTTTCCACTTCGATGAATTTCATTAAATCTTGACCTTTTGCCCGAGTCCCCCAAGGTAGTTGCTGCCAGGTTTTTCCTGTTTGCTGTAAAATCATCTCATCATAAACAGATACCACGTATTGCAAACTCGAATAAGGGCCGGTTCTGCGCGGGTTACTATGTGCGTAAAGCCCAATTACCTGGGTACCCACAGCCGTGGCCATGTGTGCAGGACCGGTATCAGGAGCAACAACTAAATTCGCATATTTAAGCACTGCAAGCATTTGCTTTAGGGACGTTTTGCCGATTAGGTTGGTCACTTTGTGCTGACAATGGGATGCTATTTGCTCACCTAGGCTTTTATCTAAATCAGCAGGTCCGCCGCACAATACAACTTGCATTCCTTTTTGAGTTAAATAATCAGCGATAGCCGCGTAGCGCTCTGGCAACCAATTTCTTTCAGCTTTGCTAGCCGCGGGACTGATCACTGCATAAGATTTTAGCTCAGCATGTAAATCTTGAGCCATTGCTTGCTCGTCTACACTCATTGGAATAGACCAACTCAATTGGTTAGTTGCTGGTACTCCAATGCTATCGGCAAAGCCCATAAACCCTTCTAATACATGGGCATGCTGCTGAGGGGCAATACGCTGATTAGCAAATAACCAATGTAATTCTTTGCTTCGCGCCCAATCAAAACCTATCTTTGTTTCTGCATTAATGAGTCTAGCCGCCCAGTTAGCTCTAAAGGCCACCTGCATCAAAAACAAAGCGTCAAACTTTTCCCCATTCAGATCATCTTTTAATTTGGAATAAGCTTCTTTACCCATTTTTTTATCAAAAATGATGAAACGGACGTTTGGCATATCTTTCAACAACTGATATTCCACCTTACCGATAATCCAAGTAATTTGAATATTAGGAGCATGTTTGACGATACGATCAACCATAGCTACGGCATGGCAGACATCACCAATTGCGGATAGACGCAGTAGACAGAGTTTTTGGACATTCACAATAGTAAATTCGATTGCTGCTGTAATATGGGTGCAATTTCATTACAATTCATACCATTACACAAGGGCGAATCAGAATTTATATGACAGATTTAAAGCAAACCAATGAAAAAGGGGAAATAATCCAGTTTAATCCTGAGTTTTTGCCTAATTGTCAGTCAAATTACTTTTCCCCCGAGTTTTGGCAACAACGAAACGCGATTATTGGCTCGGCGACGGGTAGAGGTACCACGTATTTTATCCAAACCCAGCATCACCAGTTAGTGCTCAGGCACTATCGTCGTGGAGGCATGATTGGTAAATTACTCAGCGATCAGTATCTGTATTTAGGTATTGAATCTACTCGCGCAGTCAAAGAGTTTAATTTATTAGACAAGATGAATAACATGGGTTTACCTGCCCCCACACCTGTTGCCTACCGAGTACGTAAAACAGGGATTTACTACCAAGCTGATTTAATTAGCCTGAAAATTGAAAATGCCAAAGATGTACACCACATTTTGCAAACGCGGCCATTAACGGAGTCAGAATGGACAGAGATAGGTAAAACCATAGGGCTGTTTCACCAGCATCAAATTTATCATCACGATTTAAATATTCACAACATCATGCTGGATGACATGGGAAAAGTGTGGCTAATTGATTTCGATAAATGTGCAGAACAAAGCGGGAATGCTTGGAAGCAGCAAAATTTAGACAGGCTACTAAGATCGTTGAAAAAAGAAAAAAATAAAATTGTTAACTTTCATTTTGAACAGCAAGACTGGTCATTTTTGATAAACAGTTACCAAGCAGATTAACGACTTCAGCTTTCAGTTATTTGTTGCGTTTATGCTTTTCAATAAAATGTAACTCATGAAGTTTTGCTTCTTTTAAAAAGCCGTACATAGCCGAAATATAAGCATGCACTAACCCTCTTCTACCAGAGAGAAACATGCCCTCAATAACATAAGCTTTCACAAACATTAATGGGAAAACCAAACACAGTTTCAAGCAAGATGGCTTCTTCCCCTTATTAAATTTTTCTTGGGCTTTCAGAGAAGAATACTTATTCTGCTTCTCCATTAACATTTCAGTGCTGTGATAGCCATGATGGGTAACCAAACCAGCAACATCTTTTTCTTTTGCTCCTTTAGCCAGCTTTACGTTTTCATGCACTAAGCGGTCGGTTGGAAATTGCACTTTATTTTTATTGTAGAGTCGAACAATAGAGCGTTTTTTCGAATTAGCAGACATTGGCATATGCCAAAACACATCCTCAAAATACAATCGATAAGCATCAGCCCTTTGTTCATCCACAGATGACTGTATAGTATCGGCAAGTTCTGCTCCAAGAATCTCATCACCATCAATGTTTAATACCCAGTCGTTCTTACACAAAGACATAGCATGGGACTTTTGTTTGGCGAATCCTAACCAGTCTTGTTGATACACTTTGGCACCATATTGTTTGGCAATCTCAACGGTATTGTCAGTGCTACCTGAATCCACGAGCACAATCTCATCAAAATTTTGAAGGCATTCCAATACTTGTTTCAGGTATTTTTCTTCGTTGAGCGTAATGATAAAAACACTAATGGGAATATGAGACATGCTTATTTATCTTCTTCGGCGGAACCGTTTTCTTGGTTGAGAGCCCACAATGCAGCGTATTTATGAAATCCATACTGCCCAAGAATTATGGCCATCAAAAAACCTCTCTTGCCATCTAAAAATCCCAATCGAAAGAGATATTGCTGCAAAAAATCCACAAAGAAGCGCAGTACCGCAAAACTCAATGACGACTTTTTATTTTTCTTAGCTTTATCTCCCGCCCCTAAAACTGCATATTTAAGATGCTTTTCTTGCACATGATAATAATCTCGCCAACTATAATGCAGTAAAGGCGATTTTAGTATTCGAACATTTTCAACAGGCATTTCTAAAGATTCATGCACACTTCGATGCTTAAAATTAGCCCCCTCTTTGAGAAACAGCTTTCCTTGTGGCGAAGCATAACGGCCATGTTTAAGGGTTTTACCAAATAAAAATGTATGCCACGGAAATTTAATGAAAGTAGCGTCTAAGTTTGGTTCACTGAGCACATCATCAATTTCTTGTTTAAGCTCTGCTGTAATCACTTCATCAGCATCAATATTCAGTACCCAATCATGCTCACAGTAAGTAAGAGCTCGATTGCGCTGTGCGCCAAAGCCCGGCCAATCGGTTTGATACACTGAATCTGTGTATTTCTTGGCAAGCTCAACCGTGCCATCAGTGCTGCCCGAATCGAGTACAACGAGTTGATCAACCCAACCCGCTAGCGGCGCTAAACTTGCCTCGATTCTATCTGCTTCATTACAAACAATCATAAAGCAGGAAATTTTTCGTCTAGTCATTGGTGACTCTCAGTTATGCTATTTTAAATGGTTACAGGCTGTATTTTATTTCAGAAAACACCGTCACATCACTTTCGGTTCCCTGCTGATTCACTTTACTAGCGTCAATAACAGCCCCTACTTTAACCTGCCAATGTCCCCATACTGTCTGGTAATACCCGCTTAGCTGGGTTATTTTTTCGGTTAGGCCTACAACCTCTTCATTTTCATTTGCATCGTCAATTTTTATATACCGAATAGCAGCTTCAAATACATCACCATCGGCAAAGTGTTTCAATACACCCAAAGAGGTCATTCGGGCATCGGTATGTCGGTCTTCTCCTAGCTCTCGATTGTAATATCGGTAGCCAGATGAATAAGTACCACTCTCATAATAGCAGTGAGTTACATCTACAATTGCATCGTCACAAGACACATTAGTATCGCTATTTTCCATATAGACCTTGGCATTCCACACATAACTAGATATACCAAAACTGCGAGTTTGATTGCTGACGTTGAATTCGCTTGACTTACCTTCATCTGCGTATTGAGCGTAAATATTCACGGGGCGTTCCATCAAGCGAAATGTATATTTCGCATCAATACCCGCCAAATGGTTACCAATATGGGTTTCCATCGAAGGGTCACATTCATCGGCTCCATCAGCACAGCGCTTTTGAAAGCTAAGCACTCTGAAAAAGTCATTCATACGATCTGGTTGACCGTCTCCCCCCCAAACAGCCAGCCAAGATAGGCCAACTTCTAACCCAGGAATAGGACGGGAAGTGAAACGACTGGCCCATATTTTTGCATCGGGCACATCGCGACTGTCTTCTAACTGCCCAACCTGTGCGGTGACATACCAAGGTCCTAAAAATGACAACCAATTAGAATCAGATTGATTGGTACGAGAACGAGATAACGCCAATGTTGGAATTGGACGAGCATTATTGGACAAAATTAAACTATTTGCGTGAGACGGTCCCCACCACTGATCAATGGAG
Source organism: Aliiglaciecola aliphaticivorans (assembly GCF_054782055.1). Classification (NCBI taxonomy): domain Bacteria; kingdom Pseudomonadati; phylum Pseudomonadota; class Gammaproteobacteria; order Alteromonadales; family Alteromonadaceae; genus Aliiglaciecola; species Aliiglaciecola aliphaticivorans. The sequence goes on along the minus strand of NZ_BAAGTF010000004.1, from coordinate 39,534 downwards.
CCCAAGCGTAAATTCCAATCACCAAGTTGATAAGCCAAATAGCTTTGGTCTAAGTTTTGTTCGCCATTGGGCTCAAAATTAACTGATAGCTTGCCAGCTAGTCTACCAACTCGTGTTTCCGAATTAATATTAAAGCGTCCTTTCTCACCCTGCTGACCATCAAAGCTGGCATATCGTGTTCGCTCACTGGCACCATATGCGGTAACCGACGAAAAAGTCTCTTTGTGTTGTTGCAGGGTCAAGTAATGTTTTAAGCGTTTGGCTGCTATGGCAGCCGCGGGAGGCATAGCAGCGGTATCAAGCTGTAATAACTGCTCAGAAATGCCTTTCCAAGGCATAGGAAATGTAGTGGTTACGCTATCTAAATAACCAAATTCGTTGAGAATTTGTACATCATAGTGAAGTTGAGGATCGGTTGTACCAACCCAAGGCGACGCCAAACTTGGTCCGGAAAAAATCAAAAACAACAAGCAAAACTGAATGCACTTAGGCACTAAAAACGCTCCATAATTAAAGTAACCTTAACACCAGTTAAGTACCTACAAAATACAAAAGGGTAAAAAAACCTCATGTATTCCGTTAGTTGATGAATACTCATCATAAATAACGATGATGAGTTAGGGCTATTCACCCTTGGATTTATGCTTACGTCTATTATAAGCTGTGTGTTTTAATTATTGAACTTCATTGAGTTGTTAATATGAACACAAAAGCCATTTATCCAGGCACGTTTGATCCTATCACTAATGGCCACGCTGACCTAATTGAAAGAGCAGCCCGAATGTTCACATCAGTGACCGTAGCTATTGCAGCAAATCCAAGCAAAGCCCCTCTTTTTACCTTAGAAGAGCGAGTAAACTTAATAAAACAAGTAACCGCCCATTTAGAGAATGTAAACGTTGTTGGATTTACAGGGTTGCTAGCGGATTTTGCAGATAGTTTAGATACCGCAATATTAATTCGTGGTTTGCGAGCGGTTTCAGATTTTGAGTATGAATTTCAATTGGCGAATATGAACAGGCGCCTAAATCCAAAGTTAGAAAGTGTATTTTTAACCCCAGCAGAGGAAAACTCTTTCATCTCCTCAACATTGGTCAAAGAAGTGGCTAAGCATCGCGGTAAAGTGGATGGTTTTTGTCATCCTGTTGTACAAAGAGCCTTATCTGAAAAATTCCATACCCACGCACAATAGTCTGTGAGCGGGTATTTTCTCCGCGAAGACAATCATCATTCCACGGGATAAATCCCGTGCTACAACTTTGAGATAAAAACCCATGGTTTGTAGGCGGGTGCTTTAGCCCCGCAGGTATGTCGTAGGCATGCGCAACCTTTCATGGCCTAAAGACCCTGCTACAACTTTGAGATAACAACCCATGGTTTGTAGGCGGGCGCTTTAGCCCCGCAGGTATGTCGTAGGCATGCGCAACCTTTCATGGCATAAAGATCCTGCTACAGCTTTGAGATAACAACCCACGGCTTGTAGGCGGGTGCTTTAGCCCCGTAGGTATGTTGTAGGCATGCGCAACCTTTCATGGCCTAAAGATCCTGCTACAACTTTGAGATAACAACCCATGGTTTGTAGGCGGGTGTTTTAGCCCCGCAGGTATGTCGTAGGCATGCGCAACCTTTCATGGCCTAAAGACCATGCTACAGCTTCGAGTTAAAAACCCATGGTTTGTAGGCGGGTGCTTTAGCCCCGCAGGTATGTCGTTGGTATGCGCAACCTTTCATGGCATAAAGACCCTGCTACAGCTTCGAGATAAAAACCCTCGGCTTGTAGGCGGGTGCTTTAGCCCCGTAGGTATGTCGTTGGTATGCGCAACCTTTCATGGCCTAAAGACCATGCTACAACTTTGAGTTAAAAACCCACGGCTTGTAGGCGGGCGCTTTAGCCCCGCAGGTATGTCGTAGGCATGCGCAACCTTTCATGGTCTAAAGACCATGCTACAACCCATTGAGGCGAGATTTTATCGCTGACAGGTCGGGCAATAGAAGGTATTACGTTGGCCAATAACCACTGACTTTATGGGGCTTTCACAGGCTACGCAAGGCTGCTTAGCACGGCCATAAACCCGTAATTCTTGAGCAAAATATCCAGGACTACCATCGGCTTGAGCAAAATCTTTTAAGGTGGTTCCACCCTGTTCAATGGCTTTTGTTAAAACATCTTTAATAATAGGGGTTAAGGCTAAATATCGCTTTTTACTCACTTTTCCGGCCTGACGACGAGGGTCTATTCCAGCTAAAAATAAAGATTCATTGGCATATATGTTACCCACTCCAACAACTACCTTGTTATCCATAATAAAGCTCTTTACCGGAACCAGCTTTCCTCGCGACATATCAACAAGTCGCTGGGCGTCAAAGTCATCCGTTAAAGGCTCTGGTCCTAAGTTGCGAAACAAGCTGTGGGATTCGTCACTTTTATCTAACCATAAACACGCACCAAATCGACGGGCATCATTCAAGCGTAAACACAATCCATCGGTAAGTTGAATATCCACATGATCATGCTTTTGCAGTGGCGTATTAATAGGCACAACGCGTAACCGACCTGACATGCCCAAGTGCAGAATAATACTACCGGCCTGCGTATCAATTAACAGGTACTTGGCACGTCGGCGGATAGTTTCAATCACCAACCCGTGTGTTAGATGTACTTCATCGGGTATTGGCCAACGCAGTTGTTTGTGGCGAACAACTACTTGGCTAATTGTCTTGCCAATCATATGGGGGGAAATACCTAGACGGCTTACTTCAACTTCTGGCAACTCTGGCATCAGTAACTCTCAAGTAACAATGATTGAATAGACATATCACGAATTTCAAATAGCTGTTGTTGATGTAAAACTAGGGTGTTATTGCCGTCTTCATAAAGCTGAAACACACGACCACTATTTTCACCCGCCAACCAAGCAATGGCTATTTTCGGCATTTGTTCAGGGAGGTCGCTGTCAGAAGGCGTCATTTTTGCCATCTCCCAGTTTTTTGCAACTGTTAACATCTGCGCTTCAGTTATCTTTCCTGATGGTCTAGCTCGCCAGCCCTGCCCTATACGCTCAATGGTGACTAACGGCATTTGCAATGTCATCAATCTAGAACCGCTTGGCAGCATACTGGCCTGTAGTTCAGCATCTCCGCCACCAGTAAGAATATTATTAGTGGAATTGAATAAAAAAATCATTAGCACCATGCTGATGATAATGACATTGTTCCAAGCTTTTCGTGATAAACGCATTTTTAATTTAGACTCGGGGAATAAGAAATATCAATAAAGCACGAATTATTGGGATTATTCAAAAGGTTATTTAATAAATAGTCAAATAACGCAAAAAACCCGGCAAAATACCGGGTTTTTCGGGAGACAAAAACAAGCAGGTTTACTTGATTTTGGCTTCCTTGAACATAACGTGTTGGCGAATTTTAGGATCAAACTTTTTGATCTCCATTTTGCCAGGCATATTACGTTTATTTTTATCAGTGGTGTAGTAGTAGCCAGTACCCGCTGAAGAAACTAATTTAATTTTATCACGCATGGTCGGGCTCCTTAAATTTTCTCGCCACGGGCACGGATATCAGTAAGAACTGAATCAATACCTTTTTTATCGATGATACGCATGCCTTTAGGCGTTAGGCGTAATTTAACGAAACGGTTTTCACTTTCAACCCAAAAACGGTGGGTTTGAAGATTTGGCAAAAAGCGACGACGGGTCGCATTTTTCGCGTGAGAGCGGTTGTTTCCTACCGCTGGGCGCTTACCAGTTACTTGACATACTCTGGACATCGTATTTGTCTCCAAAACAACTTTTAACAATTAGCTTCGCTATATTAAAGAAAAGCAATAAATCACACTAAACGCATAGCGGTAGTGACAAGAGGGCGCATTTTATACAGCATATACCAACTACGATCAAGGTTTTTGTGTGAAAAAGATCTTGTCTTTACTCGCTAATCCCCGTGTTTTTGCCAATAATTCACCAATAAAACCATGAGATACTAGCCACTTATCTCGTTAGTAGGGCTTATCACCGCCAATTGTAACGCGATAGCCAGAACGGGTTTCTGGGAAATAGTCCCACACCGCGAAATGTTGGGTACATCGGTTATCCCATAAAGCTATTGAATGAGGCTGCCAACTAAAACGCACTTGGAAATTGGGATCTTTAGCCAATTCAAACAACATCTTAAGAATACCATCACTTTCCGTTTTCGACAGTCCGACGATGCGAGTGGTATAAGATGCATTCACAAATATACCTTTTCTACCGGTCACTGGATGGGTTCTCACTACCGGATGTCGACTACATGGATAAGCCGTACCATAGTCTCCGTAAATGCTGTGATAAACGGGATTAGCATCATGTTCAGCTTCAAGGCCGCTTAAATATGTTTGCATAGCAGGTGAAAGCGACTCGTAAGCAGCGTACATGGACGAGAACAGCGTATCTCCTCCAATGGATGGCAAAGTATGTAAATACAACATCGACCCCATGGGAGGCTCTGGGTTGCAACTTAAATCAGAGTGCCAGTTATCGCCTGCAACATATTTAGAGTCTTTATCGGCATGAATCGCGACAATATCTTTATAACCTTCAATACCTGGCGCACCTGGATGAATGATAAGGTCACCAAAAACTTGCCCTACTTCACGATGCTGGTCGTGACTCAAAGGTTGATCACGAAAAAAGATAACTTGATGATCCATCAATGCCTGATTTAAATCCGCTCGCTGTTGCTCAGATAAAGGCTTGGTTAAATCCACATTGCCGATAATCGCGCCAATATTTTTTGTCATTGGTGTGACAGTGATGCTACTCATATTGTTACCTTTAAATTAAATTCTAATATGCTCACATACCGTATTGATACGTTTTGTAATCTGCCACTTGGCTATTTCTAACTGCACTTAACGCGCTAGCGTATTCAGTTAGCAAACTTAGAGAATGCTGTAAACGAGTGCGAATATAAATATCGTCTTGGTTCTCGGGTGGATTGGTATCATTCATACAAAGCTTTACGTTGCGCACGATAATATGATCAGGTATCCAACAAATTCGATTGTTTTTATAACTGCTAATGCGCAATTCAGCCACTGGTAAGTAACCCCCCACGGATGCCGATATGGCGACTATCAAGCCAGGTTTATTCGCCATTTCTTGTGCACTGCTGAATAAAAAGAAGTTTTTTAAACAACTTGGAACCATGCCATGCCAATCCGGTGTCAACACGATAAACCCATCACAACTTTGTAACTCTTTAGCAATAGGTTGCCAAGCGGTTTGTAGTCGCCCTTCTTTTTCATACCAAAAACTATCGTCAAAGTTCTCTAAGGGTTGCTTACCTAAATCCAATACGAAAGTATCAACATTTTGGGAATTTAAGTTTTGTTGAATAAACCAACCTACTTTACTGGTTTGAGACTTAGCTCGTTGACTACCGCAGATAATACCTATTTTCATGTTTATGTCTTCATTCGCTATGTTTTAGTCAAATTTAAACAAGCTCGACCAGAACTTCTTGATGTTTTACGCCCGATAAATTGAGTCAGCCTAAGAAAGTTGAGGGGGTTCGCTTTGCAGTGGTGCGCAGGCGCACAATTTCGGTGCAACCAGTCCACTCTAAAACTGAATCAAGCATTGTAAAAGACGTCTTTTTACAACTTGTTTGACGGATATGTCCAAGATAGCCCGCCATGAAATTTTTATACTAGGGTCAGTTTGGAAGCAAACAATTTCTAATCCATAGAAGTTGTTTCGAGATTAAATTCCACAAAATATAACTAAATAACGATAAAAATAGCATTGGGAAATAGCGCATGATGAAAAAAGTGTTCGATGAAGAGTTTTTTGCCAGTTTGGCCAGCTCCACATTAGAAGTAGAGCAAGCGGAAACCTTACCGCCAGAATGTTATGCCGACCAAGATTTTTTTGAATTCGAAAAAGAAGCCCTATTTAATCACGAGTGGCTTTGTGTTGGACGCGAGTCGTTAATTCCCAAAGTAGGTGACTTCTTCACGGTTACGCATGTTAATGAGCCTTTAATTATCTGCAGGGATAGAACCCAAGAAATTCATGCGTTGTCAGCCGTATGTCAACACCGAGCCATGTTGGTTGCAGAAGGACATGGTAATGCTCAAGCCTTTTTATGTCCCTATCATCATTGGGGTTACCGTTTAGATGGCACCCTATCTGGTGCGCCAGCAATGAATAAAACCTGTGACTTCAGTCGTGATGACATTGCCTTACCCAAGCTTAAAGTGGAAGTTTGGTTAGGTTTTATTTTTGTTAACTTTGACCTCAATGCAGCGCCGCTGGCATCAAGATTAACGGAAGTCACCAAATACCTGAAAAACTACGACTTGGAAAAAGCCGAAGGTCCAAGGCCCATGGATCCAGAGAAATACAACTGGAACTGGAAAGTGATGATGGAAAACAATAATGATGGATACCACGCCACTAAACTTCATAAAGGACCGCTGCACGATTTTATCCCCAGTGAAAAATCGGTATTCCCGGAAATGCCCGAAGGCGAAGCTGGCTATATTCGATTAAATGGGACGAATCATCCCGATGCAGCCTTCAACCCGCTGCAAAAAGCAATTCTTCCCATTTTTCCTAATTTAACTGACGAAGACCGTCACCAAGCGGTGTTTGCTAACTTACCTCCCTCTTTGTCGTTAGTCATTACCAGCGATATGATTATTTACCTGATTCTGCATGCCGAATCTGCCGACAGTCATAGTATGACCATTGGCTACTTGGTTGCCCCAGGCGCAATGAAAGATCCTTTATTTGAAGACAAAATTGATTTTAATATGAAAGCTGCCATGGAAATTACCGAACAAGACTTGCACGTAGATGAACTGGTGCAAGTGGGCTTACAGTCTAGATTTGCCCCCAGAGGGAGATACTCTTGGCAAGAAAAAGCACAACAATTATTAAATGAATGGTTAGTTGAGCGTTATCAATCTTGTTGGGATAAATCCAAGCACATCATCCCCATTAAACAGAGCGCATAATCATTATCTTAATTTATAGCGCAGGCAAAAATCTTTTCGTCATATACCCTTTAGCCGGTATATGACTTTTTCGTAGGTAAAGCATATGCAAACTCAAACTGATAACCAGTCAAACGCTACCATGCCAGCTATTTTCTTCGGCCATGGAAGCCCTGGCAATATTCTCGAAGATAATCAAGCAACACGAATGTGGCAAAGCCTGGGACAAGAATTTCCAAACCCTAAAGGCATAATATGTATTTCAGCCCACTGGTACACACAAGGTGTGGGTGTTACATCAATGGCTAACCCTCGCACTATTCATGATTTTGGGGGCTTTCCACCAGCCATGTATGAAATGCAATATCCCGCTCCAGGTTCACCAGAGTTAGCCGCAAAACTAGTCGATATTTTGGCTGCAGAAGGCGCAGCATTAGATGATAGTTGGGGCTTTGACCACGGTGCTTGGTGTGTGCTGGCAAAAGCGTATCCAAAGGCCAACATTCCGGTAGTGCAGTTGTCCATAAACCGTCAACAACCAGCGGAGTTTCACTTCAAAATAGGCCGAAAACTAGCCCAGCTTCGCAGCGAAGGATACTTGGTCATGGGCAGTGGCAATATAGTCCACAATTTACCCGCTATGGATTGGGGCGGTCGAGACAAAACCTATCCTTGGGCCAAACGTTTTGGTGATGCGATGCGTTCTGCGATGGTCGAGAATACTCCCGAAAAAGTAGTGCAGTATAGCTCCCTTGGTGCCGACGCCGTAGAGTCGGTACCAAATCCTGACCACTTTTTACCGATACTTTATGTTTTGGGTGCGCGCCTGCCTAAAGATACATTGCGCTTTGAAACCGCCTATGTTGAATACGGTTCGTTAGACATGACAACTGTGGTCTTTAGCTGAAAGGTGGTTTCACACAACTAAGCTGGCGTAAACAGTCAAGTAATAGACTTCCTCAGCCTTTAATCTGGAAAAATACGATTTTCATTAATACCAAATAAATAATTGAAAGGAGAGTTTATGTCACTGTTGAAAACTGACGATTTGTCAGAACAGGATCGTTGTCAAGCAAGCGCTATGCACACCTTAAAAGCCACAGTGGAAAACTGTCACTGGGGTTATTTTTCTGCCACCGAAGCCCCCGCATTAAAGGTGAAAAGTGGCGATATCATTCAAGCAGAAGCCATTACACATCATGCTGGCGATGCACCAGACTTGATGATGGACGATAGTGTCAAAGCCATTTGGGATGGTATTCCAGAAGCAGACAGAAACCCAGGTGTCCACCTCATGACAGGGCCAATATTTGTCGAAGGCGCTCAGCCTGGTGATATTCTAGAGGTTCGTTATTTGTCGATGCGTCCGCGTTTTTCTTACGGTTCAAACTTAGCGGCGAACTGGGGACATTTATATGATGAGTTTGAGCAGAAAGAGCGTGTGACAATTTACCGTTTAGACATGGCAAGCATGCAAGCTCATGGCCATTATGCCTATGACTTTAAGGGAAAGTATTTAACTCCCGGCACAATAACTAAGTGTCCAGAATGTGAGCGTGAAACCACCTTGAACGGTGTGCGTGTACCCGTTCGCCCTCATTTGGGCACCGCGGGTGTTGCGCCTGATGTGAGCGGCAGAGTCAGTACTATTCCACCGGGTAAACATGGCGGTAATATTGATAACTGGCGTATCGGCGCAGGCTCAACCATGTATTACCCCGTACAAGTGGAAGGTGGCTTATTTTCCATCGGTGATCCCCACGTATCACAAGGGGATGGTGAAATCAGCGGAACCGCCATTGAAGCTTCCCTCGATGTCACCATGCAAATTATTTTGCGCAAAGATTTTGTGTTTCCATCGCCATTGTTAGAAACCCCTAATTACTTTGTGGTGCATGGTTTTGATGAAGATCTTAATGTCGCCATGAAGAATGCCTCCATCGATATGCTTGAATTACTATCAGAACATCGAGGGTTGAGTCGTGATGATGCATACTCCCTAATGAGTGTTGCCAGTGATTTCGGAGTTACTCAAGTGGTCGACAGTGTGCAAGGCGTACACGTTAAAATTCCTCGCAGCATTGTTGACACAGGCGAACCTGAGTCAGACTAAAACAAACTATCATTTAACCTAAAACGCATGCTCTTTGAGCAGGCGTTTTTTTTATTTTTTCATTTCCCCCTCGGTCTCCCAAATCCCTTTCACTGGTATACAACTTGCTTTAGAACCTAAACGTTAAGAGAAAATCTATTTCGTAATCATACGGATTACTAAAAAAACCAAATTGCTATCCGTGCACCCACGAGAATTTGAAGAGAGAATATTATGCTTAGTCAAAGTTGGGAATACTCTACCGACGCCCACTCTAAAATTGAACGACTACCTACTTGGCAAGAAGCGTTGGAAAAATTAGGCTTGTATTGTGAGTATAAAGGCAAGTTAGAAGATTTTTATGCGGTAATGCATAATTTAACCACGCCTAACGGCATAGAATTCACCCGAATCAGCTCGGCCACCCAGAATATAATCGCTAAAAAAGAGAACACCAATGACGGTGTTTGGGTTGCCTTTCCCTTAGAAGGCAGAATGACAATTAGGGAAGGAAATCGATCTTTCGAAGTTCTGCCTGGTGATATTGTATTTGGCGCCATGGGATCAAAAACATCACTTACATTACATTCTGATTTCAGGCAGCTTTTCGTCACTGTTCCAAACATTGCATTTAACGCCCGTTTAATCGCCCCACTTCCTTCCCACATGCTGCATCTTCCAGGGCACTCTGGTCCTGCCCAAACCCTAGCAGCTATGCTGGTTTCTGTGGCCAACAACTTGGAAAAAATGACCGAAGATCAGCTTCGCCCTCTTGAAATGGCCATCCCTGAATTTCTCATTGCGGCTTTATTTCCCGAAGCAGATACCCGCTCTCTTGGCGGTTCGGCAGGTGTAAAAGCAGCATTATTACATCGAATTTGCCAAAGTATTGAAGTGAGATTGTCCAATCCAGATTTAAACTTAAATGAAGTGGCAAGTGAGCATAAGGTATCGCCTAGATACTTGCAGAAATTGTTCGAATCCGTTGATCAAAGTTTCAGCCGTTACATTCGAAATCGTCGTTTAGAACGCTGCAAAGATGACTTCGATAGCCCAGTGCACGCCCAATTATCTATCTCTGAAATATGTTTTCGCTGGGGGTTTAACGACTCCGCTTATTTTAGCCGCTCGTTTCGTGACTATGTCAAAATGTCGCCCAGAGAGTACCGCAAACGTTCAAAACAAAAAGCAGCTAAAGAGCATGAATTAAAACAGACCAGAGGTCGGCCAACGGGTGTAAAAACAACAGAAGTTAGACAGGAAAACGACCCCCGTCCTCATGTTGATGTGGCGGCCATGGCAAAACAATCCCAAGCCCTTAAATTAGCGCAAGATAAAGCCTCTTCAGTACATCATTATATTCCAGTTAATAAAGATACTATTCACTGGGGATTTTTTGACCGTGAGCTAGCCCCCGTGCTGTACATGAACTCCCATGAAAAAGTGACCATAGAAACCCTTACTCACCATGCATACGATGACTACGAGCGAATGATCAAAGATGACCCCGGTGCGGAAAGCGTGTTTAAGTGGACATCGAAACAAAAAAATGTCGACCGCAGAGGTGCGGGGCCCATGGATGCCTCCATATACGGACGAGGCGCTGGTGAAGGTTTTGGTGTTCATGTATGCACAGGTCCAATATACGTCAACGAAGCGATGCCCGGGGATATCATCGAACTGCGAATTTTAGATATTCATACTCGCCATAATCACAGTGACCAGTTTAAAGGTCGCAGTTTTGGCTCTAACGCCGCCACTTTCTGGGGATTTCACTACAATGATTTGCTCACCGAACCTAAACCTCGTGAAGTGGTGACTATTTACGAAATTGATGAATCAGACAAACCCAGTTGCGCCCATGCTGTGTATAATTATCGCTGGGTACCGCAAACTGATCCATTTGGCGTTGAGCATAAGCGTATCGATTATCCGGGAGTGCCCGTTGATCATAGCAAGACACAAAAAAACTTCGACATATTGGAAAATGTAGAAATACCTCTTCGCCCACATTTTGGTACTATTGGTCTGGCACCGAATCATGCAGACTTAGTGGATTCGGTTCCTCCTTCTAACCAAGGTGGAAATTTGGACAATTGGCGTTTAGGGAAAGGTTCAAAGGTATTTTTACCTGTCGCCGTCCAGGGAGGTATACTGTCAGTGGGCGATCCCCATGCGAGTCAGGGCGACTCAGAGCTATGCGGAACGGCCATAGAATGTTCGTTAACCGGAGAATTTCAGGTTATCTTGCATAAACAAGCCGACTTGCCCGGACAGTATTTTGATATGGATTTCCCGTTGATCGAAACTGACGATGAATGGGTAGTTTTAGGGTTCAGTCACCCTAATTATTTAAAAGAACTGGGCAGCAGTGCCCAAAGTGAAATTTATAATCAGTCAACAATTGACTTGGCCATGCGAGATGCATTTAGAAAAGCACGTCGTTTTCTAATGAATTCGCAAAACCTAAGTGAAGACGAAGCAATTTCATTATTGTCAGTTGCTGTGGACTTTGGCGTGACTCAAGTAGTAGATGGTAATTGGGGTGTGCATGCTGCTATCCCAAAAGGAATTTTCACAAATTTGACTGAAAGTGAAGATTAGGTCGATAAACTTACCAAATAAAAAAGGATAAAGCCTCGAGTGACACAAATAGTCAAGAACTTAGACGGATAATTACAAAAGTGATGACACGTAAGTTGATAGTGTAATACCCAGCAGCAAAAACGAAAATAATATATAGAAGGGTTCACACTATGTTCAAATTGAATAAGCTCTTTACATCAGTTTCGTTAGCTGTAGTTGCGATGCATGGCGCTAGCACTAAGTTAATGGCAGAAGAGTTAACAACAACAAATACAAACGACTCAAACGCTGATTCTATCGAAGTAGTTTCAGTTGTCGCTCAACGAGATATCGCCGGTTTCCTTGAAAACCAACCCAGTGGATTGTTATTTGGGTTCGAAAAATCCTTGCTAGAAACTCCCCGTTCAGCAACCTTTGTAAGTGATGAGACATTAAAAGCATTTGGAGTGACTACGGTTGATGATTTAACCGCTGTAGCCCCTGGTACTTTTACCGCATCATTCTACGGTGTTGAAGGTGCCTTAAACGTTAGGGGAACCTTAGCAGAGACTTACTTTCATGGTTTTAAACGCATCGAAAATCGCGGTACCTACCAAACTCCAATTGGTTCTACATCTAGAGTAGACATTCTTCGAGGTCCACCTACAGCCAACTTTGGTCCAGGTAAAATTGGCGGACTACTTAATCTTGAACCCAAAACGGCTAGATTGAGTCAAAGTGGTGGTTACTTACCTGAAGCCGTGGGTGAAATGCAGGTAACTCTGGGTTCATATGACAAAAAGAACGCCAGTTTTCAATTCGGATTGCCAGTGAATGTGGGCGATGCTGAAGGTGGGATCTATACCTATATTGAGGTGGAAGACTCCGGCAGTTATTACAATGATATAGAACCTGAACATCAAATGCTTCAAGTTACCGCAGATTTTGAGTTAGCCAATGATTGGAAGCTGGTTGCAGGTATAATGGCATACAATGCTGAAGGTTATGTGCAAACGCCAGGATGGAATCGGGTCACCCAAGAATTAATTGATGATGGGACCTATATTACCGGACGCGATACTGACTTAGTCGACACCAACGGTAATGGACAAATGGAATGGGCGGAGTTGTCTGCACAAGATCCCACTTATTTTGCTAAGTTGACGTCTTATCCTGACTATTATTTGTATGCCGATCCTAATGTAGCTGCATTAGACACTAACGTAGGAACGACCCAGTTGTCGCGCCACGATGTGTATACAAGTGATAGTGATTTTTCAGATACTTCGACTTTTACCGGTTTCGTCGATTTGATCAAAACCTATGAAGATGACAGCCAATTAAAACTGCAATTGTTTGCTGACTACCTCGATAATCAACGCTTTGTTAGTTACGGCTTCCCAGCTGATTACTTAGCCAAAACTGCGGAATTACGCGTTTCTTATATTAGTGCTTTTGGAAATAGCAGCGACGCGATACAAGGTTCCTACAATGTGGGTATCAGCAGTCGTTATTATGATGCTCGCCGCAAAGAGTCTTATAACGGTGGCCAAATTGCTATCAACCGTCGAGATATCTCAGTTGGTGCAATGCCGAACGACATCATAGGTTCGCCATTCAATTCTGATTTTTTCTGGGATCTAGATACCGAATCGAAGTGGAGTTATAACTCTGCATTTGCCATGGTTGATCTAACCGCAATGGAGGTTTGGAATCTGTCATTGAGCGGCCGTTATGACTACTACGATGTAGAATCCACTGAAAATGGCGATCCAACCTACTCCTATGCAACGGAAACATACGCTGAAGATAGCGAAGGTGAGTTTACTTTTAGTGCGATGTTGCTGTTGGACTTAGAGTCAGGTATTCGTCCCTACGTAAGTTACGCTGAATCTTCCGCTATCGAGTTTAGCCAAGCCGGAGATGTTTCTCCTGATTTGATTGCTAACGGAGAATGGTTGTCTGAAGGTGAGTTGCTTGAAGGTGGTATAAAGCTCGAACTATTTGACGGCGTGTTAACTGGTTCTTTATCTGGCTACAGACAAGAAAGAACCGAGTTGAGTACCGTTGGAGGAAGTACAGTTAGTCGCACAAGAAGCGAAGGTACAGAATTAGAACTGCGCATTCTTGCCAGTGAAAATCTGAGCTTTAGCATTACTAGCAATAAGCAAAAAACCGAATACATCGATGGCTTTGCTGGTTACTACATAGTTAATCCAAGAGATATTGGTTTGAACGATATCGACAACTATGGCGTTTCGATAGCGGCATTGAGTTTTGCCAGCAGCATGTATTCAGCCACGGGTAGCGACTACTACCTGGGTGAATTAGAAGACACTCGTATTCCTGACGCGGTAACCAGTATTTACGCGACTTATGCCAGTGAAGCAGGTGTGTTCGATAGCATTGGCTCAACTTGGGGAGTTCGTCATGTATCGGAGACTTCAGGCTTAGTCGAAAATTCGGTGAAATACCCTAGTTATTGGACAGTACAGGGATCTTTCTTCGCCCATTATGGTGATTGGTCGTTGATGTTGAATATTGACAATGTATTTGACGAAACCTACTTTACATCGCTTCAGGACCTATATGGCGACGTTGCTGTATTGCCTGGTAAGGGACGTGAATGGCGAGTCACTGTCAATTACGCGTTTTAAATAAAAACATCTGTGTGCAGCTGAAAAATAGTTGTATTCACACTGCACACTTTGAGGATCATTATGGGAAAGTTAAGCGCTGATAAACAAGCATGGTTTGTTTTATGCACCTTCAGTTTAAGCTTTTTTGTTGTTACTGCCGCAACCTTTACTTCTCTGGGGGTTATTCTTCCAGCCATGGTAACTGAGTTAGGCTGGGATTGGACCACTGCAGGCCTTGGGTTTACGTTCTTAGGCGTAGCTTGTGGCTTGAGTGGGTACTTACCTACAGTGACAATTAGAAGGTGGGGCGTTGCGACAACGCTCATTATTGGCCTGCTGTTACTCGCTATCGGTTTTATTGTGTTGTATTTAACAATTGAACCTATTACTTATTTTCTAGGATGTATTCTCACTGGAACTGGGTATACCTTTGTAGGTTCAGTTCCGGGCACCTATATCATTACTCACTTTTTCAAACGACGTTCAACGGCTTTTGGTTTTTATTATACCGTTGGAGGTTTAGGCGGTGTTGTTGGACCAATCGTGGTTTGGATGGCAACCAATGTGCTAGGAAACTGGCGTTTACACTGGTTAGTTATGCTAGCGGCTATTGTAATATCAGTGGGATTAATGCTGTTAGCGCTGTTATTCACAGATGCCAACCGATTAAGAACGCCTCCTAAACAAGAAAAAGTGGATACCGAAAAACAACGGGTTTATGAAACGGAACAAACTTGGACATTTAAACAAGCAGTTCGTACCCCCCAATATATTTTGTTACTCGTCGCCTATTCCACGGTGCTATTTGTGGGAATTACAGTGAACAGTTTTTCTGTCGCGCATATGACTGAAGTCGGGATCACTTTTGCCTTAGCCAGCACTTTATTGTCTGCTGAGGCATTCTGCAATGCCATATCTCGTGTTGTAGGTGGCTTTATTGGTGAATTCTTTGATCCAAAAGTCATGTTGCAGATAGCGTTACTGTTACTGGCCGGCGGAATGTTTGCCTTAAGTTTCGGACAGTCTTTAGTCACCTTAGGCTTCTTCGCTTTTGCCATTGGTTTTGGGTTTGGTTTAACCTTTTTATCCTGCACAGTGTTACTTGTAAGATATTTTGGTACAGGGCCATATTTACCCTTATTTTCGTTAATGAATATTGGTGCAACTATCGCTTCTGCAGCGCCTATTATTAGTGGCCGCATGCGCGATATATCAGGGACATTCGTTCCTCCATTCGTTTTGATTGGAATACTTCCCATGTTGGTGTTAGTTGGAATAGCATTCATGCGACCACCTAGACTCAAGCAGCAAAAAGTATCCGAACCAACCCCATCAGACCCATCAATAAATAATATGCTTGCAGCTAAAGTAGCTAGTAAGTAGTTGTTATTCAGGAGTTTTTAATATGACAACCAACAGTAAAGAATTTGGCGTGTTTTTACCCATCGCAAATGGCGGTTGGATAGTTTCAGAGAACACCCCTACTTTAGATGCTTCCTATCAGCAAAATAAAACCGCAGCCGTCATTGCAGACAGCTATAAAATGGACTTCATCATGTCCATGGCAAAATGGCGTGGGTATGGCGGTAAAACCGAACATTGGGGTACCTCTTTAGAATCCATCACTATGATGGCGGGATTAGCCGAAGCCACCAGTCACGCAAAAATTATCGCGACTGTGCATACTCTAATGATGAACCCTGGTGCGGTTGCCAAAATGATGAGCACCTTAGACCAGATTTCCGGTGGTCGAGCAGGGTTAAATATTGTTTCAGGTTCATTTCGCGATGAGCTTAACCAAATGGGTGCGTGGCGTGATGACATTGACCACGACGAGCGATATGTGTATGCCCAGGAGTGGAGTGATTTGGTGCATAAACTGTGGCAAGAAGACCACGTAGATTATGATGGAAAGTACTTCAAGTTTGAAGACTGTGTGTCACAGCCTAAACCACTTAACAAGCCATTCACTGTCTGTGCAGGCCAATCTGAACGAGGCTTACGCTTCTCAGTAAAAAATACAGATGCATGTTTTGTAGGCGGTAAAGACGATGAAGAGACCCTTAAAATAACTCGCATGGCTCGCAAGATAGCCGATGAACTCGATACGCCAGTGAAGTGCTTTTGTATGGCAACACTGATTATTGAAGACACCGAAGAAGAAGCCCAAGCTAAAGCAGACTATTACCGCGAAGGTAAAGATTTAGGTGCGATTGAGGGCATGATGCGTTCATACGGAATTGATCCGGCATTAAAAGACAATGCTATGGTCATTCGAGCACAAGGTGCATTTATGAGTCGTGAATTAGTTGGCACTGCAGAATCAGTGAAACAACAGCTGATCGAGATGATTGATAACACTGAAATGGACGGCGTCATGGTGATTTTCGACGATTACGAAAAAGGGCTACACAAATTCGGCAAAGAAATTTTGCCGGCGGTAAGAGCCCATTATGGCTGATGCTGATTTAATAGAACTAAAATCCGATTGGATAACATCCAATCGCAGCGCTTTGTGCATCGTTGATGTACAAAACGACTTTGCCAGTCCAGATGGTCTGTTAGGACAGTTTGGGCTCGACATGAGCGTGGTGCAACCCGCTGTTGAAAACATTAAAAAGTTAGTCGCAAGCGCGCGCAAGAATGATATTCCAATTATCTTTGTAGGTTTAAAAACCACGGAACAAGACGACTCTGCTGCATGGCAAGAGTGGATGAGTAGACAAGGTAGAGATGCTAAAGCTGAAAGCGCTATTTGTCGTGCAGATACCGCTGGTATGACGTTTTATGGCGCAGAGCCGCAAGACGGTGATTGGGTAATTTATAAAACACGTTATAGCGCCTTTTATGAAACACAACTGAATGACCTGTTGAAACAAAAGCAACTAGACACATTAGTGTTTTGCGGTATCACCACTGAATGTTGTGTAGAGTCTAGCGTCAGAGATGCGTTCCACCGTGATTATCATTGTATTGTGGTGAGTGATGGGTGTGCAGCTTACGATATAGAATTACATGACGCCAGTCTTCGAGCTATGGCTATCAATTTCGCTCTACTAAGCGATACCCAGTCCATCATTAAACATTGGGAGGCAGCATGAGCAGTCCTTTGTACCCATCTGATACTCAAGTAAACTACTCGGTAACAGACGATGATATTGCAGCGATTAAAGCGGCTATCAGCATAGACGAAATAACCGAACTAGCTCTCACTTTGGGTAATATTCCCAGCCAATCCGGTTATGAAGCCGAATCGGGGAAATTTGTCTTCGACTGGTTGCAAACTAACGGTTTCAAAACCCGTCAATGTGGCGCTACACCAGAACGTCAAAACATCATTGGCGAATATGGCGGTAAAGGCGTTGGTAAAAACCTATTATATACTGCTCACTTAGATACCGAAAGTCCAAGCGATAATCCACATATTAATCAACACAAGTTTTCGCAAAAGACCTTAGAGAATCCAGAGTGGGATAAGTGTTGGTTGGAAGACGGTAAGTTTCACGGTTTCCCCATCAGTAATGATCGCGGCCCGATGAGTTGTTTTTTAATTGCTGCCAAAGCATTAAAAGCAGCAGGGATTGAATTAGCTGGAAAGTTATATTTGACGGCCTGCCCAGGAGAAATTGGTCCCGAGCCAATGGAACAGTGGCAAGGCGTTGATTATATGGGGAAAGATATAGGTGCTCACTATCTGTTTCACCACGGTGGTGTAGTTGCAGATTACGCCATTGCTGCAGAAGGCTGTGATTGGGGCGTAACTTGGCAAGGTAATGGCTATGCCTTATTTCGCATTCAGTTATTTGGTGAAGGAGTTTTTACACCAATATTAGAAGCGCCAGTAGAAACTCATAAGCATCCCAATCCGATATACAAATTAGGCACGGTGATCGATGCATTACACACTTGGTCACAACAATATGAAGCGGAAAACCAGTATGTTACTACCGGTGGCGTCTCTGTTCCCAAAGTGCAAATTGATTCGATTAAAGCCGGTTCACCATTAACCTTTGGCGCCGGCACGGATGTGTGCTCTGTTTATATTGAAGTTGGTCTGACTGCGCAGCAAACGGCAGCACAACCATACCACCAGCTGAAGCAGGTAATGGCATCCTTAGATATCGATGAGTACGATATAGAACCAATGGTTGTAAGAAATGGTTTCGAGGCAGATGCAAACGCTGTCGCTCCCTTGGTGAAGTCTCTGTGTGATGCCACCAAAGCAACCCGAAATGCGCCCATTGAGTTAGCCCACCCTGCTTATTCTAGTATGTGGCGCGACCACAACGTATTTAATATGCAACGCATACCAGCAGTGACCTCCGGCATGCCTAGATGGCGCTCAACGCCACAAGATTTAGTTGATAGTGCATTAATTTATGCACTAACTGCTTTATCAGTGTGTGGCAAACGTGAATCTTAAAAATAGTGAACCAAATTATGAATACGTCACCATCTAAACCCTCTGAAGAATTAACCATAGAGCACTTAAAAGGCGACTTTGGTGCGCAAATAGTCGATGTGGATTTACAATCAGCAGATCAAGAGACCTTAGGAAAAGTCGTGGCTGCATTTCATCAACATGGTGCAATTTTATTGCGCAATCAAACCATGGAGCCCGATGACCTAATGCGCTTTATTAATGCTTTCGGTGAGCCAGAGTTACATACTCAAACCAAGTTTTGCTTACCTAACTATCCGCATATTTTTAAAATTTCGAATATGCTCGATGAAAAAGGTGAACCCATTGGTGCCCATAACGATGGTTTAGGTTGGCATACAGATTATTCTTATAAAGAAGAGCCTGTCATGTGCACTATGTTGTACGCTGTAACCGTCCCTGATGAAGGCGGAGATACATTATTAGCAGACCAAGTTGCGGCCTATGAAGATTTATCGGAAGAAAAAAAGGCACAATTAGATCCCTTAAAGATTCATCACTCCCTCGTGCATTTTATTCAAAATCGAGAATTCAATAGTTATGAAATAACCGATGAACTGCGCCGTGAAAACCCAGACGTTATTCACCCGATGATACGGGTCCATCCCGCTGATGGCCGCAAGGCCTTGTGGGTTAGTACAGGTACGGTAAAACATATTTTAGGAATGGAAGACGACGAAGCCATGGCCTTGGTGGATGAGCTAGTAGAATATATAACCCAACCGAAATATGTGTATGCACACAAGTGGCAAAAAGGTGATGTGTTAATGTGGGACAACCGCTGCACATTGCACACTGGCACCGTTTACGATGATAAAAAATACCAACGTATGGCCCATCGATTATGGGTTAAAGGCGAAAAGCCCATATCAGTAGGTGATGTATAGGCTGGTATTGATGCCAGCGCAATTCAAATAGATTTCAGGGACTGAAGTCCCTGCTACAGGTTATCTTATGGGCTGGTATTGATGCTAGCGCAATTCAAATAGATTTCAGGGACTGAAGTCCCTGCTACCGGTTATTTATGTAAATTACTCTTGGGTAAAGTGGGCTGGAATTTGCGGTGAATCACCACCTTTCACCCACAATATAATTTCATTTCCCCAAGGATCTTGGAAAGCGGCATTTATACCGTTAAATTCAGCCCAAAAATGGTCTTTCCACAAAATACTTGCCCCTCTCGTTTCTGCTCGCTCTAAAATAGCATCAATGCTGTCATCATCGCTGACCAGAATCCAAACCCTTGGTTTGCGCCCTTCAGTTGCAATAGAGCGAGGCTCAACGCCTTCTCGGTTTGGATGAGGACGTGCATTTTCAGCTTTATGTATGCCAAGGTGAAAGTTTCCAATAGTGGTTTCATTTCCGTCACTATCATGCATAACACCGCCCGGAACCATGCGGTGATATATGCCCATTGGACGTGGGTCATTCTCCCAACCAAAAACTTCGGCGTAAAACTCGCCAGCGGCGGCAGGGTCATCAGCACTAAGATCGACAAAAATAAGAGTATTGGGGTAAGTCATTATACTTTCCTGTGTTTTTAATGAAGTTCCCCTTATGATGAATCAATGATTTATCAATACTTTCATATATATGCCTTTTTAATTGATTTCAGTAAGCAATAAAACTATACCAAACCTCGCTCAGCAAAAGACACACAGTCGCCATCCCCCACAATAATGTGATCCAGTACAGTGACGTCAATTAACTCCAAAGCATGTTTGATACGCTGAGTAATATGTTGATCTGCCTGACTGGGTTCTGCGATACCCGAAGGGTGGTTGTGACTTAAAATGATTGCCGCAGCATTAACCCCTAAGGCTTGTTGAACAATCACTCGGGGGTAAACACTGGCAGCGTTAATCGTCCCAAAAAACAATTTTTTAAAGGAAATTAAGCGATGTTGACTGTCGAGTAATAATACGGCAAATACCTCGTTAGGTTCATCTCTTAACTGACTGAGAAGATATTGTTTAGTGCGATTGGCACTATCGAAAGTGTGCTTTCGAGTAAGTGATTGCGCAAAGTAACGTTTCGACATTTCCAAGGTTGCTTGAAGCTGCACATATTTTACTTCTCCTAGACCTTTTCCCAAACAAAATTGGCTTTTGCTGGCATTTAACAAACTGCGTAAAGATCCAAACTGAGTCAACAGTTCTCGGGCCAAATCAACTGCACTTGAGCCCTGTACGCCCGTTCTTAAAAAAATGGCGAGAAGTTCTGCGTCTGATAGGGCTTCACTGCCCATGGATAGGAGCTTTTCTCTAGGCCGCTCCATTTTTGGCCATTCTGATAGTTTCATGCGTCCGTGCCTGAATTAAGGTTAAAATAACGAGCTATTAGTCGTATACCACCAATTAAACCTAGCAAATGATCGCTGATCAGGCCAATATTAAGTCATATCAAATACCTAAGTGTTTTGTCTAACTTGTATATTAGGTAGAATACTGGACAGATTTTCAGTGAATATGTAGACACATGACCATTCAAAAAGACAAGGTTTTACTTGGGGTTACAGGCGGCATTGCTGCTTATAAAACCCCTGATTTAGTGCGTAAGCTAACTGCAAAAAATACGGAGGTTCGAGCTGTTCTAACGGCTTCCGCAGAACACTTTGTTAGTCCTTTAGCACTGCAAGCAGTTTCCGGCAATCCAGTTTCTAATGACTTACTCGATCCTGCGGCAGAGGCAGCTATGGGGCATATTGAATTAGCCAAATGGGCTGATACCATTCTGATTGCGCCCGCTACTGCAAATTTCATTGCGAAACTTGCCCATGGCATGGCCGATGATTTGTTATCTACTTTGTGTTTAGCCAGCAGCGCAAAAATATTTGTTGCTCCAGCCATGAACCAACAAATGTGGAAAGCAGAAGCAACACAGGCAAACCTTGCTATTTTAGCTAAGCGCGGTATCACTATAATTCCCCCCGACTCTGGTGAACAAGCTTGTGGAGATGTTGGGCAAGGTCGTATGCCCGAACCGCAATACTTGGCTGAAATAATCACCCAACCCAAACCTCTTCAACTTTTAGCGGGTAAAAAAATGGTGATTACCGCAGGGCCTACTCGAGAAGCGATAGATCCTGTTCGCTATATTAGTAATCATAGTTCTGGAAAAATGGGTTATGCACTTGCAAATGCGGCAATAGCAATGGGCGCTAAAGTGACTTTGGTTAGTGGTCCAGTCAATATAACGGCTCCTGATCAAGCAACCCTAGTTAAGGTTGAAAGCGCGCTACAGATGCATGACGCAGTAATGGGCAATATACAGGGCGCGGATATTTTTATTGGTTGTGCGGCCGTCGCTGACTATCGTCCTTCACAAGCAGTAAATCAAAAAATCAAGAAGAACAATCAAGAGTTAACCCTTACTTTTACTAAAAACCCTGATATTCTTGCAGATGTCGCAAAACAACAACGGTCAGTGTTCACTGTCGGCTTTGCTGCCGAAACGCAAGACGTTAGTCGTTATGCAAAAGATAAATTACAGCGTAAGCAGCTCGATATGATTGCCGCCAATGATGTATCAAATAGCGACATTGGATTTAACAGCGAACAAAATGCTTTGACTGTTTTTTGGAAAGAGGGTGAAAAATCTCTAGAAGTTGCCGATAAAAGACAACTTGCTTTTAAATTGATGCAATTAGTATCCGAAAGATATAAAGATAAACATGCAACACAATAATTCTAAAAATAATAATATAGTCCTACAGACAGGGAGACATATTGATGCCCGCGAATAAACGTCCAAACCGCAGAGCGCAAATTTTGCAGTGTCTGGCAAGTATGCTAGAAAGTAATCCTGGACAGCGCATTACGACGGCTAAGTTGGCAACAGAAGTGGGCGTTTCAGAGGCTGCTTTATACCGTCATTTTCCCAGTAAAGCGCGGATGTTTGAAGGTTTGATTGAATTTATTGAAGAAACGTTATTTTCTCGCATTAATAAAATCATTAATGAAGAAAAAGACAGTGCAGTGCGTATTCAGCTTATTATTCATTTAATTTTAGGATTCTCAGAAAAAAATCCAGGTATTACCCGAATTTTAAATGGCGATGCCTTAATGGGTGAACAAGAACGTTTACGCAGTAGAATTGCACAAATTTTTGAGCGGCTTGAAACCCAAATCAAACAGGTTTTGAGAGAGCGTAAACTCCGCGAAGGTAAATCTTTACCTGCGGATGAAGCTGTAATTGCAAATATGCTGATTTGCTATACCGACGGCCGTATTAATTTATTTATTCGTAGTGATTTCAAACGTCGCCCCACCGAAGATTTTAAAGAGACCTGGCAGTTCATTAACAAGCAGTTTTTTTCATAGGTTCGTTTCAATAATTTTGTTATTTCTGTTGGTATCTATTCCAGCGTAATTCAAATAGACCTCAGGGACTAAAGTCCTTGCTACAAATTATCTTGTAGGCTGGTTTTGGTGCCAGCGCAATTTAAATAGACCTCAGGGACTAAAGTCCCTGCAACAAATTACCTTGTAAGCTGGTATTGATGCTAGCGTAATTTAAATAGATTTCAGGGACTAAAGTCCCTGCTACAAATTACCTTGTAAGCTGGTATTGATGCCAGCGTAATTCAAATGGATTTCAGGGACTCAAGTCCCTGCTACAAATTACCTTGTAGGCTGGTATTGATGCCAGCGCAATTCAAATAGACCTCAGGGACTAAAGTCCCTGCTACAAATTATATTGTAAGCTGGTATTGATGCCAGCGTAATTCAAATAGATTTCAGGGACTAAAGTCCCTGCTACAAATTACCTTGTAGGCTGGTATTGATGCCAGCGCAATTCAAATAGACCTCAGGGACTCAAGTCCCTGCTACAAATTACCTTGTAGGCTGGTATTGATGCTAGCGTAATTCAAATAGACCTCAGGGACTAAAGTCCCTGCAACAAATTACCTTGTAAGCTGGTATTGATGCTAGCGTAATTTAAATAGATTTCAGGGACTCAAGTCCCTGCTACAAATTACCTTGTAAGCTGGTATTGATGCCAGCGTAATTCAAATGGATTTCAGGGACTCAAGTCCCTGCTACAAATTACCTTGTAGGCTGGTATTGATGCTAGCGCAATTCAAATAGACCTCAGGGACTAAAGTCCCTGCTACGGTTTATCTGTTTACGTTCCCATAAGAAGATTCCTTGACACTAATAATTTCTCAGCTAGTCTATAAAGAACACCTGTTCTTTATTATTTGAGCAAATTAATATGCCCCGCAAGGCCTTATACAATGTAGAAGAAGTGCTTGAGCAAGCAATTGCTGTGTTCTTGGAACATGGTTATCACGGTGCGGCTATGGATGAAATTATCGCTAGAACCGATTTCAATCGTCGTGGGTTTTATATTGAATTTGGTTCTAAACAGCAGTTCTTATACATCGTACTTGCCCATTATCAAGAGCAACATTTGGCAAAAGCCATTTCACACTTAGAGCACAATCAAGGCATGCTCTCTATTCATGGTTTTTTTACAGATTACATCGATTTGGTTAAAGGTCGAGGTTGCTTGTTAATCAACATTATCACCGAGTTGGGATTTGATGATTTAAAAATTCGAGATATTGGCAGGCATTATCTAGATCGCTTACAGATTGATTTTATTGGATGCTTGGAAAAAGCTCAAAAGCTCGGCGAGATTAGACAAGATATCAACATTGAGTCTACCGGATTGCAACTATGCAGCTACGTGCAAGGGTTTGCAGTTAACGGAATTCTAGCCGGTGACACAGATGAACTCATGCTAGCAACACAAGCTATTTTGGGCCCCCTAAAACCTTAATGAGTGTCTGTCTGGCTGACTTATTGGATTAATCCGTAAGAACCTTAATAGTTTTGTGATTAGGGGGCGGATTTCACTTGGCGATTGTCTCAGTTATCGTTAGAATTCAGGCCGGTTTTAACATCTTAAAGTGAGTAATATGACAGCCAAAAATCCTTTATTTCGTGTACAGTTTGTTAGTAATGGTGAACGTTATGAAGTTTACGTACGAGAAGTCAGTCAGGGCAGTATGTTTGGTTTTGTGGAGATTGGCGATTTTGTCTGGGATACCCATACAACACTGGTATTAGATCCAAGTCATGAAAAGTTAAAAACTGAATTTGCCGATGTAAAGCACACCTATATTCCAATGCACAGTGTGTTAAGAATTGATGAAGTGAAGAAACAAGGCACGGCAAAGATTACTGAACTATCAGATAAAGTAACGGCCTTTCCTAGTCCCATTTATACTCCTAAAAATTAGTACTTTTCTGTACCCCATACAGTAAGCTGTAAATTGATAGTTTCAGTACAATTTGTGTTAGAAACGTTATAGTTGTGGGCGTTGCCCAAATAAATAGGAAAGAATCCAAAATGCATATCCCGTTGAGCAGAATGACGATATTTTTCTTGCTGTTTTTATGCCTTCCAGCAACGGCATCCGAACAACAAAAATTGACCAAATTAATGGACAATATTTGGCAATACGAACTCTCCATATCTCCTGTTTATGCAAGCTCTCAAGGCGTACATGACTTCGATGATCAACTTGCCGACATTTCCCCTGAAGGGCTCGCCAGGCAAAATGATCAGTTCGAAAGTTTCTTACATAAACTAGATAACATAAACCAAGAACAGTTACCGCGAACAGATCAAATTAACCTGCTGATGCAACGTTATCGGATACAAAATTATGTCGATGAATATCACTTCAAAGCACATTATGTTCCGCTAACCTCAGAGTATGGGTTTCATAGTGCAATGGCTGGACTTCCACGCTCGAGTCGATTTGCTAATGTGAAGGACTATCAAAATTACCTCTCAAGGCTTGGTCAAATCCCAGCTTATTTCGCCCAGCAAATTGCGTGGATGAAAAAAGGAATGGAAGTGGGAATGGTGCAACCTAAAGCGGTTATGCTAGGTTTTGAAAAGTCTGTTGAAAGTTTTTTCAGTGGGAAAGTTGAAGATAATACTTTTTATAGTCCATTCTTAAAAATCGATGATAGCAATGCCACTGAAGCTCAGAAGCGAGCATTAATAATAGAAGCCAAGGAAGTTATCAAACGAGATGTGATGGGCGCTTATCAAAGCTTTTACGACTTTTTGGTCACCGATTATATTCCTAATGCTAAATCAGATGTTGCTTCTAAAACCTGGCCTAACGGCGAACAGATGTATCAAAATCGTGCCCAATACTATACCACCACAGATCTTTCAGTGGATGATATCCACCAGCTAGGGCTAACCGAGGTGGCGCGCATACGCGCTCAAATGCAGGACATTGTTGATGAGCTAGACTTTCATGGGAGTATCAATGAGTTTATTGAATTCTTACGTACAGATCCGCAATTTTACGCTAAAACTCCTGAAGAATTGTTGAAGTACGCGTCTTATGTAGCTAAACGCATGGATGCAAAGTTACCCAAGCTGTTTTACAAACTCCCTCGCACACCTTACGGTGTTGCACCGGTTCCCGATGCCATTGCACCGAAATACACCACAGGTAGGTATGTTTCACCTAGGCGTGATGATGAGCCAGGTTATTATTGGGTAAACACCTACGCATTAGATAAACGACCTTTATATGCGATTCCCGCCTTAACAATGCATGAAGCGGTTCCCGGCCACCATTTACAAATTTCACTCGCGTCAGAGATGCAGAACTTACCCAATGTACGCCGTTACACCTATATTTCTGCATTTGGCGAAGGCTGGGGTTTGTATTCTGAGTTTTTGGGTAAAGAAGTGGGTATTTATCAAACTCCTTATGAAGAATTTGGACGCTTAAGTTATGAAATTTGGCGCGCGTGTCGTTTAGTGGTTGATACTGGGATGCACATGAAGGGTTGGACACGACAGCAGGCTTTGGACTATATGCTGGAAAATACAGCATTGTCAGAGCACAATGTGACCACGGAAATCGATCGTTATATCTCTTGGCCGGCACAGGCCCTAGCCTATAAAATTGGCGAGTTGGAGATTAAAAAGTTACGAGCTGAAGCAGAAGAAGCCCTTGGGGATAAGTTTGATTTACGCGCTTTTCATGATGCGGTGTTGGAATATGGCTCTATTCCATTGTCAGTCCTTAGAGAAAATATCGCTCTATTTATTGAACAACAAAAAGCATTATAAATAGCAAAATATGCAGAGCTTCAATGCTCTGCAATCAATTTTGGATTAAAGCTCGTTACACTCTTTAAGCAAATAAGCAAATTCCTCTGGATCCACTGGCATAATAGACAAGCGATGGCCTTTTTTGACCAGACCAATCTGTTGTATTTGCGGCATTGCTTTTATGCTTTTTAAACTCAGTACATGTTTGAATTTTTTGACGAATTTAACATCGACCATATACCATCTGGGATTTTCAGGATCTGATTTGGGATCATAATATTTTGACTCTGGATCAAACTGGGTATGATCGGGATAAGCCTCTTTTACCACTTCAGCTAAACCTGCGATTCCAACGTTTTTACAGCTAGAGTGATATATGAATACCTGATCACCGAGTTGCACTTTATCCCGTAAAAAATTACGCGCCTGATAATTTCGAATACCATCCCAATGCTCTGTTTGATTAGGTTTATTCGCTAAATCATCGATGCTAAATGCGTCCGGCTCACTCTTAAATAACCAATAATTCATAATCTACCTTTATGCTTTTCGGTATTACCGGGGTTCATCATACTAACTATTCTCTCAAGTTACCGCAAAACTTGCATCTCTGAAATTGATCAATATACTGTATATAAATACAGTATATTATGTGCTCATTTATTCGGCGCGAATTATCCGGAGTTTAGGTTATTTATGAATACACTATTGGAACACTTAAAAAATAAACGCTTAGTCTGGCAAGGTAATCAACAAGAGCACTGCCTAACCTCTAATAGTACCGGTTATGTTGAACTTGATGATGCACTTCAAGGTGGTTTCCCACAATCGGGAATGATTGATATCCATACTCCCATAGGGATTGGCGAGTTACGCTTGCTATTGCCTGCTTTACGATATCGTCAGCAACACAAACGCTTGTTGGTATTTATTGCAGCCCCAATGCAAATTAACGGTGAAATGTTAGCGCAATTTGGGCTCAGCCTTGAGCAAGTGTTAATTGTACAACCTAATTCTGCAGAGCACGCCCTTTGGAGCGCCGAACAGTGCCTTAAAAGCGGCTGCTGTCATAGTGTGCTAATGTGGCATCAACAGCTTGAAATAGCCCAAACCAAACGTTTGCAACTGGCTGCAGAACAAGGTGACGCTTTGCATTTTGTGCTGCGGCAAAATCGACAAGTAAGCTTATCATTGCCTGTCAGCTTAGCAATGAAACTCAATGCCCATGAACAGGGAGTTGCAGTACAAATAACCAAACGTAAGGGCGGTTGGCCAGCCCAGCCCTTCAATATCAATATGACTCACACTTGGCCCGAATTGGCCCTCAGTCAACGCGCCAGTAATGTGCTGTCATTCCCGCGGGCGAAAGTCAGTTAGTATGCAGCCCCTTTGGTTATATTTACACTTTCCGCATTTGCAGTTGGACAGCCTATGTCATGGGATCTCCTTGTCTCAGGAACCGTCTGCTGAAGGCACTAATCCGCAAATGAGTACTCAGCATGCATTAGTTATATTGCATCATCAGTCAAATTGCGTATTGCAGTTAAATCAAGCTGCTATTGATGCAGGTATCCGCATGGGAATGGGATTGGGGACTGCCGCCGCACTAGATCAACATTTACAGGTATTGCCTTATAAAAGAGATGTTGAACAAAAAAAATTAGTTGAGATAGCCGAACATTTGTACTTAGTGACCTCAGATATCAGTCTTTTTCCACCGAATGGTCTGTTGTTACGGATCCACAATATGCTGATGCTATATAATGGGCTAAATGGTTACTGGCGGGTTATTAAGAACCAACTGAAAGACTTTCAGGTAACCTATTATTACGCCAGCGGACAATCCCCTTATGCAGCGAGGATCCTCGCCCGTACAGCATGGAATCAGATCAGTGATCATCTGCCTATGCTGCAACATCAAATTGGTATACGACAACTAACGGACTCTGAGCTAGATAAGAAAACCGTTAGCAAATTAGCCCGAGTGGGTATCCATAATCTTGCAGATTTGATGGCGTTGCCCCTAAAAGATGTCGCCAAACGGTTTAACATAGATTTAGTAACATACTTGGGTAGGCTAAGTGGTGAATTTCACCATTCAGTGAATTTTTATCACCCCCAATCGAAGTTTCAACGTTATCTAGAGCTACTCTACGAAATAAGTCACACAGACACTCTGCTATCGCCAATGAGACAGTTGTTAGCAGCATTAGAACAGTTTTTAAAAATCCGCGATTTACTTACTCAAAAAATTATTTTTACATTATATCAAAGGGATAATAGAACACTGACACTAGAAGTAGGATCAGCCCAAGGAGAGTATCTCGCCGACAAATGGACGAATCTCAGCACCTTAAAATTAGACAACTTGGTTTTACAGGCTCCCATATTTGCCCTGGAGCTAAGTGCTCCTGACACCCAATTACGTAGTCCCGATAAAGCTGATTTATTTAGTGCCAGTAAAGGTACTCTCACCTATTTACAGTTAATTTCATTACTCCAGGCCAAACTAGGAGAGGAAGCGATTTCGCAGGTGGTATTAGATGACGACTTTCGTCCCGAGAAAGTGAATAAATATGTACCACCACACCTAGAGGTAACATCAAAGTCGATTTCAACCTATCCATTACGACCTAGCTTTATGCTACAAACTCCTCAGCCATTAACGGAAAAAGTATCTATCATACATGGCCCAGAGCGCATAAGTACCGGATGGTGGGACAACCAACAAATCACCCGCGATTATTTCATCGCTCGTAATCAACATGGCCAGTGGCTATGGATATATCGCACCACTAAAAGCCTGTGGTTTGCCCATGGTTTTTTTAGCTAAGCTGTGAGTGAAGAAGATTAATTCGAGAGCAACCTATGGCCTACGCTGAGTTATTCTGCCAATCTAATTTTAGCTTTTTACATGGTACTTCACATCCTCAAGAGCTAGTTCAACAAGCCCATTTTTTAGGCTACGAAGCCATTGCAATTACTGATGAATGCTCAGTTGCGGGAGTAGTAAGGGCTTACACCGAAATAAAAGATCATCAACTGGCAATTAAACTTATCGTTGGAAGTTACTTTAAGCTCGATAACAGCTTAGAGTGCGTTTTGTTATGCCCTAATCGAGAGGCTTATGCGGAACTATGCCGGATCATTACGAATGCCAGAAGACGCTCACCTAAGGGGGAATATAGCTTAGCTAAGTGGGATCTTAAAACCATCAAACATTGCTTACTATTATGGTTACCCAAAGGAGCATCAAGTGTTGACGAACCATGGGCGAGCTGGTTAAAAAAGCACTATAAAAACCGTTTGTGGATCGCGGCACAACGTCACCTTACCGCCAATGAGCATGTGATGCTCGCACACTATGAGAAGCTTAGTCAGCTATTTGACCTTCCAATCTGTGCTTGCGGCGGTGTATTGATGCACAATCCAAGTCGCCTTCCCTTACAACATATACTCAATGCTATTCAGCACCGAACTACGGTTGCAGAGCTTGGGCGCGACTTAGTCTCCAATAGTGAGCGGAGTTTACGAAGTCAGGAAAAGCTCAATAAGCTATTCAAACGAACTTGGTTAGATAACGCTGTAGAGATTGCACGTAAGTGCGACTTTAATTTACGAGAATTACGTTATGAATATCCAGCAGAGTTGATCCCAGAAGGAAAAACACCCAAACAGCATCTCCGAGATCTGGTAGAAGTAGGTATTAGGAAACGTTTTCCAGAAGGCATCAAACCTGAGATCCGGCATATTATTGAGAAAGAACTAGTGCTTATTGAGGAACAAGAATATGAATTCTTTTTTCTCACTATTTACGATGTCGTGCAATTTGCCCAATCTCAACACATTTTGTATCAAGGTCGCGGGTCAGCCGCCAATTCGGTAGTGTGTTACTGTTTAGAAATTACTTCTGTCGATCCTCGCCAAATTAATGTGTTATTTGAACGTTTCATTTCTAAAGAACGAGATGAACCCCCAGATATTGATGTGGACTTTGAGCATCAAAGGCGTGAAGAGGTCATTCAATATATTTACTCTAAATACGGACGAGAGCGCACGGCCATAGCGGCAACAGTATCCTGCTATCGATTTAAAAGTGCATTGCGAGAAGTAGGTAAGGCGCTAGGTATAAATGAAACCCAGTTAGATTTTTTTATTAAGAACATTAACCGCCGAGATAGTGGTCTCAATTGGCAAGCACAAATTGCCGAACTAGGCTTAGATCCAGCCTCGATAAAAGGTAAGCACTTTATCACATTGGTAAATGAGATAATGGGCTTTCCCAGACACCTATCTCAACATGTAGGTGGGTTTATTATTTCATCAGGACCTTTATATCAGCTTGTACCTATTGAAAATGCAGCTATGGCAGACAGAAGCGTTATACAGTGGGATAAGGATGATTTAGAAAGCCTTGGCCTGTTGAAAGTTGATGTATTGGCATTAGGCATGCTCACCGCCATTCGTAAATCTTTCCAATTAATCGAACAACACTACGGACACGCTCTTAGCATCGCGCAAATAACCAAGCTCGAAGATGATCCACAAGTGTATAAAATGATTCAACAAGCCGATACCGTAGGCGTTTTTCAAATCGAGTCTCGTGCTCAAATGAGTATGTTGCCTCGTCTCAAACCGAAGACCTATTATGATTTGGTTATTCAAATTGCCATCGTTAGACCAGGACCAATTCAAGGCGATATGGTGCATCCATTTTTACGTAGGCGTGATGGCAAAGAGCCCATCGAATACCCCTCGGAAGAGGTAGCAGGTGTATTGAGCCGCACCATGGGAGTACCCATTTTTCAGGAGCAGGTTATCCAGCTAGCCATGGTGGCAGCCGGTTTTAGCGGTGGCGAAGCCGACCAATTAAGGCGGGCAATGGCCAGCTGGAAAAAAAATGGACAGCTGATGCAGTTCCAACACAAACTCATCAATGGCATGCTTGAGCGAGGTTATACTCAAGATTATGCGCAGCGCATATTCAATCAAATATGTGGTTTTGGCGAATATGGATTTCCAGAATCTCATTCTGCTTCTTTTGCGGTACTTGCCTATGTTTCATCCTGGCTAAAGTACTATTACCCTCAGGCGTTTTATGTCGGCCTATTAAACAGTTGGCCCATGGGCTTTTATCCCCCAGCGCAGTTAATTCAGGATGCAAAGCGACATCACATCAAGATACTCCCCATTTGTATCAATCAATCTGATTATGAACATATTTTACAAGCAAATGGGGGGACGTTTGCCATACGTTTAGGGTTACGTATGATTAAGGGTCTGCCCAAAGGGGCTGCAGAGTTAATGGTTAAACAGCGTCCTGCCACTGGCTATAAGTCTGTTGTTGAACTAAAGCACCTAGCTCTCCAGCGAGATCACATGGAAGCCCTAGCCAGCGCAAATGCCCTAGCAACCTTAGCTGAAAATCGTTATAAAGCACGTTGGGCATTAATGGAAACCGAGTCCGAGCTACCCTTGTTTAAAAATCAGGAACAATCATTCTTATTTGATATTACTCCCTCAGATGTGGAAGAAATGGTTGAAGACTATGCCGCCACAAGTTTGTCATTAACGCATCATCCAATTAAGTTATTACGCAACGCAGGGAAATTAGGTAAATACACAGCGGCAAAACAGTTAGCTGGCAAGCAGCATAAATCCGTCGTAAATGTGATTGGTGTTGTCATCGGAAGGCAAGCGCCAGGTACTGCAGCAGGAGTCACATTTATGACCTTAGAAGATGATACCGGCTGTAGTAATGTAGTGGTATGGCAAGCCACCGCCCGGGCGCAAAAAAAAGCCTTTTTAAAATCGAAAATACTGAAAGTCAGTGGTATTTTGGAACGCGGTGACGGTGATGTGACCCACATCATTGCAGGGAAAATTACTGATTTAAGTCACTTACTCGAAGATTTGAATACGACCTCCAGGGATTTCCACTAAGCCCTTAATAAAACGCAAGGTTTATTGAATCTGAAGCCGTTTCAATGCATCTAGGATATTACTAGGAATAGCAGTACTCTGGTTACTTTGCTTATCAACAAACACATGTACAAAATAACCTTGGGCAGAAGGAGCGCTCTCCCCTTCTACAAAAATCCCTATTTCATAGGTCACAGAACGGCTACCTAAACGAGAAACCCGTAAACCAAGGTGTAACTCTTGGGGGTAAGCAATGGGTGAGAAATACTGACACTGTGATTCAACCACAAAGCCCACCACGCCATCATTATGGATATTCAAACCACCCTCTTCGATTAAGTAGCGGTTCACTGCACTGTCGAAATATGCGTAGTATTGGACATTATTCACATGTCCATAAATATCGTTATCCCCCCAGCGAGTTTGCATGGAATAAAAAGCGTTATAATCGTCCCGAGTAAATTTTGTTGACATGTTCAAACCTAAAAACACTAGTAAGACTAGCCCCTACATTTTCACCGAGCTCTATATGCAGGGACTATCGCTTTTGTTAATCGTAAAATGGAGCTCTAACTTCCGTTAAACTTCTAAGCTCAACAGGACGTTGTAACATTTGCCCACCATCACGACCAATGGGAACCCATGGGATCTTTCCTCGTCCTTTAGCTGGTGCCAACGAGAACAAATCAAATGGTATGGAAATATAGAAACCTTTAGTAAAGCTTCCTTCTCCGTACTCTTCCGCTGAAACATTGGTAAAGGCAGCGTAGGCTCCAACAATAATGCCACTATCGAACCGTTTAGCAATATCGATATTAACACCCTTATCTTTCGCCAAGAACTGACCAGCTTTTACAGTAAGTTGCATATCTGGTAGAAACTCAGGGGTCCAATAAACGCCCGCATGACCGGTAAAGGCTTTGTAGTCGAAGAAACCTGTTTCGTTATTAAAATCACGCTGTTGAACGTAATTGAGGTCAATACCGAAAGACAAGTTACTATCCACTGGACGATATAAAATTTCGGTACCAATACCACCAAACATGGTTTCCAAATATCCGCCATACACTTGAGCATAAGTATCTTCTGCGATTTGATCGAACCAATGCAAGTAAGCATTTTCCATAGTCACGTTACCGCGAGTCACATACTCTCGAACTTGGGTACGTACTCTAGGTAATACTGCAGTTTCAGAATCGACTAAGAAATTAAACTTATCGAAGTTTTCAAGCAGGGTTACTTTTAATCCCCCCCGTATAGAGAAGTTTGGATTGAATTGATAACCGCTATTTAAATATGCTCCACCTTGATAAAGATAGAAATCTTCTGGATTACCGAAGGTTTGGATCCAAAATGTCTCCATACTGAAAAATCCTCCGGAGTAATCTTTTGGTTCATAATTATCAAACGTGGACTGATTGGGGTTTTGACGCACATAGGTAGAATGAATATCCGTATCTAACCCCTGGTAATTTGCTGCAATTTTAAACTGCTCGGCATCAATTTTTGTTTCTAACATTGGAATATTAGCCAGTGTATCCACCAACTTGTAGGTCTTAATAGAATCAGGTAACTCAGAGGCTAGAATTCTACCAACTCGTTCAGTGGCTTCTTTGTGATCACGATAACCTAATTGTGATCCATAAAAGGTCATTTCGTCTTCGCCAGTATGGGTAGCATTGATGATAAAACTACCTTCGTTCACTAAGTCGGCGTAAAGACGATCACGATTGAGCGTCGCTATCGAATCTGCAGGTTTGGCATTCGTTAATTCTCTAGGAGGGCGGTCAAATTTATGCTGCTTCACCGTATGCATATTAAAATTATATGACACACCAAAACCAAAAGTATTTCCCCTTTGGTAACTCAAATTAAAGTCCCAGTTATTGTATTTATAAACCGCCCCAAAATTCCATTCGCTGTCTTGTTCTAGGGTTCCAGCACGATCATTTACATAATCATTGCCGTCATATTCAAGTTTGAGCGTTAACCCTTCCAATGGCGTTTTATATTCTATTCCGCCAAAAACGGACGCCGGCCCCTTAAAAAATTCGTTATAGTCGATTTTTCCGCCGCGGCCACCAAACCCACCAGGGCGCTCACAAAACGAATCCTTAAGTTCACAAAAAGGATTAGTGATATTTCCTCCAGCACCTAAATACCCCGTACCTATCCCAAGGTGTATATCAAAAGGGCCTAAATTTTTACTAAAGTTTAGAAATTCGCTACTAAAGAAACCTGTTCCCCCTATGTCCATTAATCCAAAAGACACATCTGGTAAGTAATAGCCCTCTTTGATCAATCGAAACTTAACATCTATCCCTTTATCTTTAAGGGTTTGATCACCGCTAAAGCTTGCATCTTGACTGTAGAGTTGAGTCCTTACGTCAGTATAACGAACGGTAGATTCCATCCAAGGGAAAAGCTGTAAACTTGCTGACCAGAATCGATATTCATCTATATCGTTGTAATTTAGCGTAAACGAGCCTTCTTTAGCCATTCTGGCGGTGGGAGTCTGTATTAGGCCGGTACCACCGCGAACCATTTGCGATAGGTTACCGTTATCGTCGTCAAAAGGTTGCTCTGCAGCTGATACTGTTGTTGTAACTAGCGCACCTAACGCAAGGTTAGCGATTGCTGCAGAACCCCACATTTTTTTAATTCTAATCATTCAATTACTGTCCTATTTACTGCCAGTTCAGCAATAAGCTGGTTAAGCTGGGTATTGTCCGAAAACCATTGAGATTCGGCTAACGGAACATAAATTTGGCTGCCAGGCATGACTTGTTGGCAATCATGGTTCCAATAGGCAATAGGTAATTTACGAATGACCCCGTCAGGTTGGATGGCATAAATAAAACTGCTCTCTGCAGAATCTAATTTACGAATATTTGCCACAATATTTTCAATACATTGATTGTTTTCATATGTTAGCACTTTGGGCTGTGGTACTGCCCCAAAAAGATATAAGGAAGGATTTCGCTGACGAAATATTAAGCTGTACTTACCATCATCAAATAAGGGATTATAACGAAGTACAAACCTAGCAAAATCATAATCAATGGTAATGTTGATACGTTGAGCGAGTTTCCAGCTTTTTATTTGCTCGATAAGCTTATTTTGGCTAGATGAATCAAGGTCTTGGGAGAGGTTTTCAAGTTTTTGGATAAGCTCGATTCTTTTATTTTCCGCTAAATTGCTATCTAATTTGAATAATTGAGTATTAGGCCAATACCAATTAGGTTTCAAATCTATGGATTCTAGCACTTCGGTCAATCTAGGGTTTTCTGCAAAATTCAACACCCTATTATTAACGGTTACTTCCACTTGAGAATGTGCATAACTTGAAATACAAAGTGTTAACAGGGTAACTTTAAAAAGATCAATTAATCTAGTCATTAGCCGTCTCCAACAAGCGCATAGCTCTGCTAACATATTGCATATCATAACGCTCAGTTAAGCCTGAAAACTGTTGTGATGAGCGCAACAACTGTCCACTTTGCATATGATACCAATACTCATTCTGCCAACTTTCAGTATTCCCTAACGCGTCTTGGGTAGTCACATATTCTGTTATTTTTATGGTCAAAAATTGCTGTTCTAATATTGCCAGAGGAATATTACTTTCACGGCTAAAGCTAGAATGGAGTTTAACTCCATACTGTTGGGGATCTAAGTCTAAATAACTATTCCAAGTCGCATTTTCCGTAATATTGCTTTTGGACGCCATAGGATCATTATCTAAATTATCAACATAAATTAAGTTATTATCTAAACCTAAAGTACGCACTAACCTGCCATTTTGCGTAATCATTACAGCATCATCTGCAGACACCCATTTGTATTGGCTGTTTTCAATAAAGGCTAATGCCAAAGTCACATAGGGGCGTTCGCCCGCTTTTATATAAAGAAGATCGACCGGGCTTGTTAAGACAGATTCTTTGTTTAACGTCACATTGTCTTTACTACTAAAATACAATTTTATATTTTGTTGATAAGCTCTTTGAGTAGACGAGCAAGCCGACAGAAAAACTAAGCTACAGATTAGTAAGCTAAATATTATTTTCATTGTTATCCAGAATAGATATTTACAACCAATAAAAAAGCCGCCAAAAAGGCGGCTTTAAATCTTTAACCAAACTTAGATCGAAGGCGAATAAGTATAGGTAACAGGAACAGTAATAGTTGATGTACTAGTTGCAGTTCCAGTAGTAGTGACGGTAATGGTAGTACCAATACATACACCATCTACTAAATCATCATCACCTTCACACGTAGGAGTTGGAGTCGGTGTAGGAGTAACAGGACGCTCTGGAGCATCGCCATTTGAATTTGAAACAACAGCGGCTAAAATTGTAGCGCCAACTGCACCAGCAGCGATAGTACCTGCT
Source organism: Aliiglaciecola aliphaticivorans (assembly GCF_054782055.1). Classification (NCBI taxonomy): domain Bacteria; kingdom Pseudomonadati; phylum Pseudomonadota; class Gammaproteobacteria; order Alteromonadales; family Alteromonadaceae; genus Aliiglaciecola; species Aliiglaciecola aliphaticivorans. The sequence goes on along the minus strand of NZ_BAAGTF010000004.1, from coordinate 2,387 downwards.
GTTAAACCACCTAAAGCACCGCCGCCAGCACCAGCTCCGCCAGTTTGTTCTTGCTGAGCTTGTACACTAACAGAAGCTACAGCTGTAGCTACGGCTAATCCAATTAAACTTTTTCTCATCACTTTTCCTTGAAAGTATTTGACACCTGATGCTGGATATTAAAGTATCCGTGCAACGATCTCAATGGCTAATTTACGATCAGCTACGAATTTAAAGAACTTTTTAATCTTAATTTGAGTAAAACCATTTAACTGTGTTTTAAAACAGACATAAAACGTCTTTTAATTAACACTTTTGCAACATAATTCCATTATATTTCAATACCTTTAACTGTTTAAATATACTCAAAGCCATCTATTTATTGGCCTTCAGACCAGACAGCAAATTCATTGCCGCTAGGCTCCTCGAAATGAAAACGGCGTCCCCCAGGAAACGAAAAAATAGGACGTGTAATCCTACCGTTGTTGACTTTAATCTTGGTTAAGGTTTGTTCAATGTTAGCACTATAAAAAACCAGTAATGCCCCCCCTTTTTCACTGAGATTACACAAATCAGCCTTATAAAAACCACCATCTAATCCTTGATCAGAAAAAGAAGTGTAATCGGGACCATAATCAACGAACTTCCAATTGAATACAGATTCAAAAAATTGTTTTGTACCATTGAGATCCTTTGCAGCAAACTCTACATAATTTAACTTTTCATGGGTATTCATTGGTCTTCCTATTAGTTATTTAATAACGCGTTATTTTGGCGAAATTAATGTTTTTGCTGAACTTAAATAGATCCGTCAATTAAACTTGATTGCTTTCTTACTTACACTTAACTCTTTTTAATGTAGTTTATAAGGAGTTTAAGTGTGTTGGAAAATATAATGCTCAATAAGAAGTTTTTGATATGTATTCTGGTGTTGAATCTAACCTGTGTATTTTCGCCAGCTTCCCTAGCAAAAAATGACCAGAACAGGATCGAAGTTAAAGTCTTTGTCGCTGCCATGTTTGAAATAGGTAAAAACAGTGGGGATAAAGCAGGGGAGTTCCAACATTGGTACAAGCGCTACTTTAAAGACAGCACGCCGTTGCACGTTAAAGGCGCTCAGAGCCCAGTTTTTTGTAATTCAGATGGCGTATGTGGTTCAGTGTTAGGAATGGGCAAAGTCGCCTCTTCAGCATCCATGCAAGCTATTTTACTTTCCCCTCATTTCGATTTCACACAGGCCTATTACGTGCTTAGTGGTGTAGGTGGCACACCCCCTTCGAAAGGTACTATTGGCGATGTAAGCTGGGCAACCTGGTTAATTGACTATGATCTGGGACATCGATGGAAAGCAAACGAAGGAAAGAAAGGTGAGCCCACTTTTATGCCACGTAAGGGGTATGAAGACATTCGACGCTACCAACTTAATGCAAAATTAGTCCAGTGGTGCTTATCCTTAAGTCAATCCGTCGAATTAACAGATTCACAATCAGCTATGACGTATCGCATGCGCTACCCTCAAACAGAAGCTAGACGCAGTCCGTCTATCACCACCGGAACCCATGTGACCGGAGATACATTCTTTCACGGTCCTGGACTTTCCCAGCAAGCACAATACATTTCCAAGTTATATGGGGCTGATGATTATATCATTACTGAAATGGAAGCCACTGCTTTAGCGCAAGTTCTATCAAGAACCGTGGGAACAAATCGAGTAATGAGTCTTCGAGGAGCGGTAAATTTTGACCAAGGTAATCCCAACGAAAGCACTCTTGAACACTTGGATCCGGCACCAGGCGAAACAGCCGGTGGTTTTGAAGAGACAGTCGAAAACATAGTATTGGTAGGCAGTAAAGTGGTTGATACTATCGTAGAAAATTGGTCTGAATGGCAGGTTGGCGTTCCTGATTTAACAAAACAATAATTAGCTAATAAAATCTTGGATGAGTTAAATCACTCATCCAAGATGATAGTGTCAATTAACGCTGAACTGTAATACGTACAACTTTGTCATATTGACGGTGATCGAACTCACCTGTAGCAGCACCAGTTTCATCAGTCACAGGGAAAACATACCGAGGAGTCATAACAACCTCATAATTATAATCGCCAGAAGGACGCACCTCGACTTCTAAGAAACCATAATGCTTACCGCCAGAAATTAACTGCTCTCCGTCCCAAACTTCTGGAGCATCTCCATGTGCACTCCAATGAGTTAATTGAGCTTCAAGGGGCAGTAAATCAAATGGTACGTACTCAGTCGTCGGTGGATAACCTGGTCCTCTTGTTAACCACAATGTAAAACTGAGCCACTTGATCAATTGAATTCTGATCCATTTGTATCAAACTAGGTGTCTTTTGAGAGATGCCTATGATCACAAAGGAAGAGTTAATGAAAATTCAGATTTTAT